>CALGOE010000199.1 GCA_937958145.1 uncultured Desulfobacca sp. | reverse complement strand
CGAGTTTCGAGTTTCGAGTTTCGAGTTCCGGGTTTTGAGTTTCGAGTTCCGAGTTCCGAGTTCCGGGTTTTGAGTTTCGAGTTTCGAGTTTTGAGTTTTGAGTTCCGGGTTTCGAGTTTTGAGTTTCGGGTTTCGGGTTTCGAGTTTCGAGTTCCGGGTTCCGGGTTTCGGGTTTCGAGTTCCGGGTTTTGAGTTTCGAGTTTCGAGTTCCGAGTTCCGAGTTTCGAGTTTCGGGTTTCGAGTTTCGAGTTCCGAGTTTCGGGTTTCGGGTTTCGGGTTTCGAGTTTTGAGTTTTGAGTAAGATGAAAGAGGGGAGGCGTTGCCGATCCCGGCAACAGTTACCTGGGGCTGGCCAGCGGCTTGCCTCAACGCCCCGCATGCCTCAACCTTTAACCTTTCACCCTTGACCTTTGACCTAAAAGCTTTCCGCCAGGACCTCGAAATGGGCCTGGGGGTGGGCACAGGCGGCGCACATGGCCGGAGCATCGGTCCCCTCGACCGTATAGCCGCAGTTGCGGCAGCGCCAGGTGACCTTGGTTTCCCTGTGAAAGACCCGGTTATTGGCGACATTGGCCGCCAGGGCGCGATAGCGTTTCTCGTGATAGGATTCGGCCACGGCCACGGCCTCAAAGACCGCCGCCACCTCCGGGAAGCCTTCTTCCCGGGCGATCTTGGCGAAGTTAGGATACATCCTGGTATTTTCGTAATGTTCCCCTTCGGCCGCGGCCTGGAGATTCTCCAGGGTGCTGCCTATCTTCCCGGCCGGGAAACCACCGCTGATCTCCACCTCGCCCCCTTCCAGAAACTTAAAAAACCGCTTGGCATGCTCCTTTTCCTGGTTGGCGGTCTCTTCGAAGACATAGGAGATCTGGACAAAGCCCTCTTTTTTGGCTTTGGAGGCAAAGTAGGAATAGCGGTTGCGGGCCTGGGATTCGCCGGCGAAGGCGGTGAGCAGATTCTTTTCCGTCTGGGTGCCTTTGAGTGATTTCATGCGTCCTTTCCTGCCTGATGGTTGCAGAGCCCGGTCGTCGGCCATCCCTGGCCGACCAACCTGAGCCGAAGCCTGAACCTCGATCTTCCCTTTTGTCCAGGCTTGCCTTTCTAATAGTAAGCCTTTTTTTGGCTTAATCAATACGCTCAAAAAATTTCTTCAGCGTATTACAGATTGGACATTTCTCCGGGGGCTCGCCTTCTACGGTGAGGCCGCAGACCGGACAGATGTAAACGTCCACCATGGTTTGATCAGCCAAATTATCCAACATCTTCTGGTACAGTTGGGCGTGAATCTTCTCCACTTCGTTGGCGTAGGTAAAAGACCGTTCGGCCTGGGTATTGCCTTCGGCTTTGGCATCAGCGATCATCTGGGGGTACATGCTCTTGAATTCATGGGTCTCGCCGGCGATGGCTTCCATGAGATTCTCTTTGGTGGACTTGATGCCGCCCATGACCTTCAGATGGGCATGGGCATGGACGGTCTCGGCGGCGGCGGCGGCCCGGAATAAACGGGCGGCCATGGGATAGCCTTCCTGGTCGGCCTTTTTGGCAAAGGCCAGGTACTTCCGGTTGGCCTGGGATTCCCCGGCAAAGGCTTCCTTGAGATGCTCAATGGTTTTCGACATGGTTTACCTCCTGAGAAAAGTATGGATGGACAAAGCTTAATGACGCTGCGGCCAGGGATCAAGATCCTTTTCCCCGACGACATAACAGAAGAGCGGCCACTCAAATTCCCGCAGGGAAACCGGACACTTCAATCGGACATGGGTGTCGCTGACGCCGATGACCTCCCAGTCCCCCCGCCGGGGCCCGCCCTCAATGGTGATCTTCTGGCCGACCTGAAAGGGATACGGCCGAAAAACGGTTATCTGCGGCATAACTCCCCCCATGGGCCATGCCAGGAACAGCGCTGACAGAAGCTCTCGGTATCCGGCTGGAGATCCTGCGGCTCCGCCGGAAAAACCGGTTGGCCGTTCTCGATGGCAAATTCATAGGTCTCATAGTCATCCACAGGATCTTTGAGGAAAAACTTCGTGGAACCACAAACCGGGCATTTCATCTGGTTATCCTTGCGAGTCTGTTTCATTGCTCTCCGGACAGTCCCCGCTCATCAAGGCGCGCCAGGAGCAGCTCCATGAGCCTTTCCACCAGGAACAATAAAGATTCCAGATCCAAGTAGTCCAGCACCTGGGCGTCGAAGAGGAAATGGGCTTCCGCCGCAAAATTCTCCTCGGGTTCGGCTTCATAAAAGACCAGGAGCAGCGGGATGCGGGGCAACGGTTGAAAGATGAACTGGAACGTGGCCTCCGGGGTGATGTTGACCGGCTCGCCGCCCAATGCTGAGGCGCCCTGGACAAAAGCCGCGGCTTGGCCGGTTATTGCCTCAGCCAGTTGTTTCTGCAGGCGCAGCAACGTTTTGGTCTTGGAAACGGAATTGGGCAGCTCCGGGAATTTGATCCATCGGCCGCAGGGCGGGCGCCGGCCGCCGGAGGTCACATAGTTATAGAGAAGGATCGGATCCCACGGATTGGGCTCAAAGCCCTGGCCGTAGCGCACCTCATCCTTAAATACCTGCACCGGCCGGTAGAAGTATTGGAAAGAGAGGAAAGGCCGGCCGTCCTCTTCCCCGTACACGGCTCCCAGGCCGGGGGCAGCCGAGGCCAGATCCACCGGCGCCACTTTTTCCTGGAGAAATTTCAGGGCGATGGCCAGATTATCCCGTTTGCGCCCCACGCCCTGCTCCTGTTGGCCCTGGATGGTCCCGGCCAGGGCCTGTACTTCCGCGGGCAGGTAGGGACACGAGGTGAGATCGGCTCCCTCCACCACCACCCGGGTGGCAAAAGCCAGGCAGGTGGAAAAACCGCATTCCCGGCAGTTGGTCCGGGGGAGAAGCTTGAACAACTGTAATGCTGAGACAGCCATATCTTATTGCTCGTGGGCAGGATTTGCTTCTGCCGCTTCCCGGCAGCGGGGACAGATGCCGATTAATTCCAGGCGGTGTCCCAGAATAGTGTAATTGTTGAGGGTTGCCGGCAGCTGGCGGACCTGCACCCGAAGCGGTCCAGGAATGTCATCCACCTGACCGCAAGCCAGGCAGCGGATATGATAATGATCGGAAAGGTCGCCGTCAAAGCGCCGTTGCTGGCCGGGCAGCTCCAATTTGCGGATCAGACCGTGGGCGGCCAACTGCTCCAGGTTGCGGTACACCGTGCCCAGACTGATTTTAGGGAGCCGCGGCCGCACCCGCTCAAACACTTCCTGAGCCGAGGGGTGGGTTTTGCTCCGGCGCACTTCCTCTAAAATGATATCCCGCTGCTGACTATGACGTTTCATTTTTATCAATTAATAATAAATCCTATTATTGATTATTACACTAATCCTCCCCCGCGGCCTTGTCAAGGACAGGGTGAAAAGATTTTCCTGGACTGCCCCTTTTCCTTGCCACCGGCCAATGGTTCGGCAACGTTTGATTTAATGGCAAAAATCAGCGTGTTTAGGGTAAGAGGAAGAGGAAACGATCCCGAGGCAGGAGCAACCGGCCTGCTGACGTGGCGGGTTAAAGCGCGGGGGGTTGAAAATCGGGAGCCAGGATGGCCAGCAGGTCCACCAGGATCCGCGCCGTGGCGCCCCAGATCGTGGCGTTTTCCAGGTCACAATAATAAACCTGGTGGACTTGTCCCTCCCAGACATGGGGGCCGGTGCGCCAGCGGGCCGGTTCCAATAACTGACGCAGGGGGAAACAGAGCAGGCAGGCTACTTCCCGGGCATTCAGACGGAAATGGTACGGATAAGGAATGAGGCCGACAAAACTATGCACCCGAAAGCCGGTGGTGGTGAGGGTGGTGTTCAGAAACCCCAGGATATCCACCGCGGTGGGGGCCAGACCGATCTCTTCCTGGGCCTCCCGCAGGGCGGTGGAGAGAAAACTTTCGTCCTCCGGGTCGTGGACCCCGCCCGGAAAGGAGATCTGGCCCCGATGCTGTTTGACCCATTGGGTGCGTTGGGTGAACAGCAGCATCAATTCCCCCTCCTGAAAAAACAGGGGGATGAGGACCGCTGCAGGGGTGCCGAAGCCGCTATGGTTCGGGTTCGGCACCACCTCGGTAAAGAGTTGATGGAGGCGTTGGGGGGTCATTTTCACACCAAAAAGACTGGCAGGAATTGCATGATCAGCATACACTAACTATATTGACAATATCGGCTTTCGGCAAGAGGAGAGCACGGCCGACAAGCAATTCTAGACTGTGGGGAGCAAAACTATGGCGACCGAATGCCTGATTCTGAACGATTTGCGTACTGCCATCCAAATGGAGCAGGACGGTAGGAAGTTTTATGAAGACGCGGCCCGCAAGGCCAAGGACGAGGGGACCAGAGAGATTTTTACCTATCTGGCCAATGGTGAGGTATATCACATCAAACGGATCCAGGAAATCTATGACGCCCTGGAGAGAGATCCCCAGTGGCAGGAATCCATGTGTGAATTCAGTCCTCCGGCGGAAGACCCCAAAATCTTCTCTGCGGCCTTGGCCAAGGGCAATATGGCAGCCGGAGACGCCGACGACCTCAAGGCCCTGGAGATCGGTATGCAGATGGAGTCCAAGAGCATTGAATTTTACCAGAAATTAGCCCGGCAGGCCAAAGATCCCAAGGAGCGCCGTTTCCTGCTCAGTTTGGTCAACGAAGAACGGGGCCATTACAATTTTCTGGCCGACTACCGCAATTACCTGGTTGACCCGGCCGACTGGTATTTTGTCAAAGAGATGGGCCACGTCGACGGCGCCTAAGGCCCGCTCGGAATCGCATGGAAGTTATTGTTATCGGCTCCGGCACGGCGGTGCCTTCACTGCGGCGGGGTTCGCCGGCGCTGGGTATCCAGGCCGGGGAGACGTTCCTTCTCCTGGATATGGGGCCCGGCACCCTGCGGGCCATGCTCCATTATGGCCTGGATTTCAATCAGATTGACGTCGTGGGCCTGAGTCACCATCATCCGGATCATGTGGCTGATCTGGTGGCCTTCCTTTTTGCCAGCCGTTATCGCTTGGGATACACCCGCCAAGAACCCGTACAGCTGGTGGCCGCGCAGGGATTCCGGGAGTTCCATGACCGGCTGCGGGGCGTTTGGGGAGAATGGGTGGAGCCGCCGGCAGGGCTGCTGGTGGTCCGGGAGATGGCTACAGACCGGGCCGACCGGTTCGAAAGGAATGATGTGACCATCAAGACCGCGCCGGTGCAGCACCTGGCCAGCAGCCTGGCCTTCCGGGTGGAACAGGGGGGCCGGGCCCTGGTTTATTCCGGGGATACTGATTGGAGCGACAGCCTGATCGAGCTGTCACGGGGGGCGGACCTGCTGATTCTCGAGGCGGCCAACCCCTGGAAGGTGAGCGGTCACCTCACGCCGGCGGAAGCCGGCCGCCTGGCGGCCCTAGCCGGCGTCCCCCGCGTGCTGTTGACCCACTTTTATCCTCCCTGCGACGACGTGGACCTGGTGGCGGCCTGCCGCCAAGAGTTTCCCGGGGAGATCATAGTGGCGGAAGATGGTCTGCGGCTCCTGGTTTAACAGGCGGGAGGCAACCGGCCAGACCTGACAGTCCGAGGTAGGGGCGACGTGCTTGCTTCCTTTCCGAAAACCCCCTTGTGGTTGAATAAAACTCGGTAGAACAGGCTTTTAGCCTGTTCAATGCCGCACAGGCTGGAAAGCCTGTGCCACCATCTTTTGCTATAAACCAAGAGCCCTGTCGGGGCGGCTCTGAGCCCCCCCTACAAAAGCCCTTGTGCCTTTCAGTTCTCTCTCAATATGGTGAAGCTGCCGTTTCCGGATGGACACTAGGTTAGCTCCTTGCCTTCTAAACCTCATAGTTTTGATTTATCCTTCGCTGCCTGCGGGGGGTCAGGATAACAAATATTCAGTCCCGGAGTTTTGCCACAGTTTCTCATGCACCCATTACTAGCAGCCGGCAGAGAGGTTCTCTATGGATGATTTTCTGAAAAAAACCATGCATTTCGGGCTTGGACTCTTCGATTACACCAAGGAAAAGGTGGAAAGTCTGGTCCAGGAGATGATCAAAAGGGGTGAGTTGAGCCAGCAGGAGGGCTCTCAGGCGGTGGAAGAGTTGTGGGCCAAGGCCAAAAAAGAACAGAGCGCCTTCTGGGACCGGGTCAAAGAGTATGTGGGCAAAATCGTTGAGGACATGGCCTTGGTGCGGCGGTCGGAACTCAAGGCCCTGGAGGAACGGCTGACGGCCTTGGAAAAGAAAGTGGCGGGCGAGTCGGAATAATGCCACCTCAGGCCGTGCGGTGATATAAGTAGTCGGTAATCTCCAAGAACAGGGTCTTTTCCGGCGAATCTGCAAACGCTGCCAGGTTTTCCTGGGCCGCCCGGGTAAATTGTTGCGCCTTCTGACGGGCGTAGGCGATGGCGCCATATTTCTCCAGCAACGGCAAAACCTCCCGGGCAAGGGTGGCGACGTCGCTTTCCTGGATCAAGCCCCGCAGGCGGTCCTGCTCCGCCGGCGTCGCCTGGGCCAGGGCGTGAATAAACGGCAGGGTGATCTTGCCCTCTTTCAGATCATTGCAGACCGGTTTGCCCATTTCCGTGGGGTCGCCGGTGAAATCCAAAATATCGTCCACCAGTTGGAAGGTGATGCCCAAATTGAGGCCAAAGGCAGCCATGGCCTGTTCCAGGGCCGGTTCGACGTTGCCCAGGAGGGCCCCAATCTGGCAGGCGGCAGCCATTAATTTGGCGGTTTTTCTGGTGATAACGTCGAAGTATTCGGCTTCGGTCATATCCAACCGGCCTGTGTTCACCAACTGCAGGACCTCCCCCTCCGCCATGAACGTGGTGGTCTGGGCCAAGACTTCCATCACCCGGATGTTTTTGGTGGCAACGGCGATACTCAAGGCCTTGGAGAGGAGAAAATCGCCGACCAGGATCACCGCCTGATTCCCCCAGATGGTGTTGGCCGACGAGTGGCCCCGCCGGACCGTGGCGGCATCGACGACGTCGTCATGCAAGAGGGTGGCGGCGTGCAGATATTCGAAAATAGTGGCAATTTCCGGCAGATGGTCCTCCCGGCAGCCACACATGCGGGCCGACAGGAGAAAAAGGAGGGGGCGGATCCGCTTGCCCCCGGAGAGGCGGATATGTTCCCACACCTGGGAAATAAGCTTGACGTGGGTGGCCAGATTGCCGCTGAGGGCCTGATTGATGCGGGCCAGATCAGGCTCCAGACGCTTTAAGATCATTTTTTGTCGCAATTTCACAAACCTTACCTCAACATATTAAATGTATCTTTTCAGGCCGAAATTGTCAATTTCATAGTGGCCGGGAAAATCAGCCGGAACGGGTAAAGGGCGCCGGCACAGGGTGGCAGCCGGGGATGGTCGGGCAGTCAACCGGCGGCCGGGGTCCTGGTTTCGCCACGCCCGGGGCTTTTCCCATAACCTGCATAGAAGGAAGGAACGTTGTTTCGATCTGCACGGGCCCCGGGGCGCCTGATAGCCTTTGAAGGCCTCGACGGGGTCGGCAAGACGACGCAGGCCCGCCTTCTGGCCGCGCATCTCCGCCGCCTGGGGTTGCCGGTGGTCCTCACCCGGGAGCCCACCGCCGGCATTTATGGGGAGCGCCTCCGCCGGCTCCGGCAGGAGGGGCGTCAGGGCCTGAGTCCCCGCCAGGAATTGGCCCTTTTCTTGGCGGACCGCCGGGAGCATGTGGAGCAGGTCATGCGCCCGGCCCTGGCCGCCGGGAAGATTGTCATCACCGACCGCTATTATTACTCTTCCATGGCCTATCAGGGGGCGTTGGGGCTTGATCCCGGGGAGATCGAGGCCCTCCACGCCGACTTCGCGCCACACCCCGATCTCGTAATTCTCCTGGTCCTGCCCGCCCCGGAGAGGATAAAGCGCCTGCAGGAGCGGGGTTCTCCGGTCGATGCCTTTGAACAGCAGGATTATTTGGCCAAGGTGGCCGCCATTTTTGATCGGCTGCAGGCACCCAACCTCATCCGGGTGGACGGCCGCGGTTCCGAGGCCGAAGTCCACCACCGGATACTGGCCCAGGTGGGGCGTTTCCTCAACCTGCCTGACCTGGCCGCAGCCAGAGAGAGCGACAACTCCTGCCAGGAGCAAGAACCATGACCCCTGTCCCCCCGTCCATTGCCAGCCCGGTCCGGTTGCACCAAACGGGCCATGCTCTTGTGGTTACCCTGAACCGGCCCAGGGTTATCAACAGCCTGAATCTGGAGATGGTCCGCCTCCTGCAGGCGGCTTTACAGATTGCCACGACAGAGGCTCAGATACGCTTTGTGCTCCTGCGTGGCGCCGGCGAGCGGGGCTTCTGTGCCGGTGCGGACCTGAAAATCCTGGCTCAGGCGGTCCAGGCCGGGGAGGCCTGGCGGGCTGACCAGTTTTTTCAGGAGGAATACGCCGTGGATCTGGCCATCCACGAATTTTCCAAACCGATTCTGGTCCTGGCCGACGGCGTGACCATGGGCGGTGGGCTGGGGCTGGCAGCCGGCGCCGATCTGGTCATTGCCACCGAACGCACCCGCCTGGCCCTGCCTGAGACCCGCATCGGTTTTATTCCGGATGTGGGCGCCACCGGGTGGCTTTTTCAGAAATGCCCGCCGGGCTATCCGGAATTTCTGGCCCTCACCGGCTATGAGATTCAGGGAGGGGAGACCGTCCGTCTGGGTCTGGCCCAGGCCCTGACCCGCTCTGTCCACCTGCCGCTCATTGAGGCGGCCTTGGCCGGATTCAGGCTGCCCCTGCCGCCTGACCGGCGGGCTGCTGCCGCCCTGCTGCGGGCCGAGATTGCCCTGTTCCTGGAGGCCCCCCCTACCCTCTCCTGCCCCCTGGATGACTGGGTGGCCCAGCATTTTCAGGGCCAACAGACCCTGCCCGACCTGCTCGCGTCTTTGTCCACCTGCTCCCTGGAGAGCCTGATCTGCCGGGAGGTCTGGTCCCGTCTGGAAGAACGCTCGCCCACCGCTTTGGCCTTGACCCTGCAACTCCTGCGCCACAATGAAGGCCGCCCGTTGCCCGAGGTTTTTGCCGCCGAAGCCAAGGCCGCCGCCTTTATGGTGCGCCATCCGGACTATGTGGAAGGCATCCGGGCCCGCCTGCTGGACAAAGATGACCAACCCCGGTGGTCGCCGGCGTCGCTGGCGGCGGTAGGTCCATTGCCATTGGATTTGTAGAATCTGCCAGCGCCGCCGTTTTTGGCCGCCATGGGGGCAGTAACCGGGGAACCGAAAAAATCGGGACAGAGCGGCCCGGCCATGATATAAAATGAGGATAAAACTTTTTCTTTCTGTTAGGTTAGCGATGATGTTGCCTTTTGCTTTTTTCAAATCGGTCTGGCGCCGCGGCAACCGGCGGCGCCTTCAGTTCGCCGTGCTGGTGCTGCTCGGGGGCGGTTTTTTTCTGCTGACCCTGGGGCCGGCCCCACCCGCTGCCGCCCAGGCGGACGTTGCCGCGGCGCCCTCCCCGGTGGACGAGGCTCTGAAGCCCTATTATCCCTTGCCCGAGAAAGTCAGCCTCTGCGGGGAAGACGTGCCGCTGCACGAACCCGAGGTGCGGGAGGACCTGGACCGGGAATTTACCATTATCCTTTGGAGTCGGACCCAGACCACCCTATGGCTGAAACGGGCCGGCCGTTATTTTCCTTACCTGGAAAAACGCCTCCAGGAAGCCAAGCTGCCGGATGATCTGAAATATGTGGTCCTGGTGGAAAGCGACCTGCGCCTGGACGCCCGCTCCGGCGCCGGGGCCAGCGGTCCCTGGCAGTTTATGAAACCGGCGGCCAACCGGTTTGCACTGAAGACCGACCAGGTCTTTGATGATCGTTTTGATTTTTACCGGGCTACCGAAGCGGCGCTGCAGTACCTCAGAACCCTGCACCGGGAGTTTCAAAGCTGGCCTCTGGCCTTGGCCGCCTACAATTGCGGCGAGGGGCGGCTCCGCAAGGCCATCAAAGACCAGGGGGTGGCGAGTTATTACCATTTAGACCTTCCGAATGAAACGGACCGTTATGTCCTGCGGATCATTGCCGCCAAGATCATTTTGAGTGAACCGGCCCGCTATGGCTATCAGATTCCGCCGGAAGACCTTTATCAGCCGCTGCAGCCGGATCATATCGAGTTTGTGCTGGCCAAGGAACTGCCTCTCCGGCAGGTGGCCGAAGCCTGTGGCACCTATTACAAACTTATCCGCCGTCTCAATCCGCGGCTGCAAACCGCGGTCCTGCCACCGGGTATGTATAAACTCGCGGTCCCGGCCGGCACTGCCTCCCGTTTTTATGAAGTCTACCTGCGTGAGGGTCTGGGAGGCAGCCGCGGCCAGCTGCCGGAAAGCGGCGAGGCCCCACCGGCGCCCAAGCCGGCGCCCGCCAGTAAAAATCCTCCCAAAAAACGCTAAGAACAGCTTCATTCCCTGCTGAGGAGTACGCCTGTGACGGAAGTTCTTGCGCAACCGGAACCGGTTGATCTGATTTTGACCGGCGGCACCGTCTTGACCATGAATGAGGCGGGTGAAGTCTGGACCGATGGCGCCGTCGCCATCCGACAAGATACCATCGTGGCGGTGGGTCCCCGGACGGAGGTAACCAGCCGCTGGCAAGCCCGGCAAACCCTGGCTTACCCCGAGGATATCATCCTCCCCGGTCTGGTGAACGGCCACACCCACGCGGCCATGACCTGTTTCCGCGGCCTGGCCGATGATTTGCCGTTGGCGACCTGGCTCAACGAACACATCTTTCCGGCTGAGCGGCTCATCTGCCGTGACCTGGTGTACTGGGGCACGCGTCTGGCCATCGCCGAAATGATCCTTTCCGGCACCACCACCTTCTGCGACATGTATCTTTTCGCCGATGCCGTGGCCCAGGCTGCCCAAGAGATCGGTATGCGGGCCGTGGTGGGCGAAGTGCTCTATGACTTCCCCTCCACCAATTATGGGGAAGCGGCCAACGGCCTGCGCTTTACCGAAGAATTGCTGCAGACCTGGCGGCATGATCCCTTGATCCGGGTGGCGGTCAAACCCCATGCCATTTATACCTGTTCTCCGGTCCTCCTGCAGCAATGTGGTAACCTGGCCGACACCTACGGGGCCCAACTCATCATCCACTTGGCCGAAACGCCCCAAGAGGTGGCCGACTGCTGGCAACGGTATGGCGCCTCGCCGGTGGGTCATCTTGATAATCTGGATCTGTTAAACGACCGGTTGGTCATCGATCACGGTGTCGTCCTCAGCCCCGAGGATCAGGAGCTCCTGGCGGAGCGGCGGGTCGGGGTGGTGCACTGCCCGGAAAGCAACATGAAACTCGCCTCCGGGGTGGCGCCGGTAGTGGAGTTGCTGGGCTTGGGGGTCAACGTTGCCCTGGGGACGGATGGCTGCGCCTCCAATAACAACCTGGATATGCTCCAGGAAATGGACACCGCCGCCAAACTGCACAAGGTGTTTCGCCGGGATCCGACGGTGCTGCCGGCCACCACCGTTCTCTCGATGGCCACCCGTCTGGGAGCCCGGGTCCTGAGGCTAGACCATCTGGTCGGTTCCCTGGAACCCGGCAAAAAGGCGGATATTATTGTCCTCCAAGGCGATCAACCCCATCTGATTCCCCTGTATAATCCTTATTCCCAGATCGTTTACGCAGCTGGCGGCGGAGACGTCCGGACGGTTCTGATCGCCGGTCAGCTGGTGTTGCAAGACCGGCGCCTGTTAACAATGGATGTGGCCGAAGCCATGACCCGGGTCAAGGACTACGCGCAACGGGTGGGGAAATACGCCTGCTCGTGAGGCCGACGGCCGGGCCAGGATGGAACGGAGCGATCCTCCTCACCCGGCCCCTCGGGTCAGGCGGCCGGCGCTTGCGGAGAACGAGTTTCCCTGGTAGCATGAAAGGAATTTTTCTAAGGAGGGTGCAGCCATTAGCAGGAAGCGTGCCTGGACCAAATGGGGAAGTTACCTCTCTACGTATCTGTTTCTGGGGCTTATGGGCCTGGCACTCATTGCCGGGATGGTCTGGCTCACAGGCACTTGGTTTGACCTGAGGGCGCCGGTCATAGAGATGCAGCCGGAGGTCAAACTTTTGGGGCCGAAACAGACCTTTACCCTCCGCCTGAGCGACGATAACAGCGGTTTGAGTCAAGTCACCGTCTGGCTGCAACAGGAAGGGAACCGCAAGGAGGTGCTGGCCCAGACCTTTCCCGGCCGCCGCTGGGGACGGGGGGGCCAGAATCGGCAGGCCGAGATTCCCCTCATCCTGGAGCCCAAAGCCTGGGGTTTCCAGGAAGGACCGGCCACGCTGACCGCCGAGGTGCGGGATTTTTCCCTGATGGGGTGGTTTCGGGGCAATCGGGCCGAATTGGTGCGATCCCTGACCATTGACCTCACCCCTTTGCGCCTGACGTTCACTTCTATTAATGAATTCCTCAATCAGGGCGGGACCGGTCTGGTGACCTATCAGGTCAACAAACCCATGGCCAAGACCGGCCTGGTGGTCAACGGCGTCTTTTTCCCCGGGTATCCTGTTAAAGGTGAGGAACCCGGCCGCTATCTGGCCTTTTTCGCCGTCCCCTATGACCTGCCGCAACCCCTGACCCTGGAACTGTTGGCCCTGGATCTGGGCGGGACTGAAGTCCGGCACAGATTATTCTATCGCCTCAAACCGAAAAAGTGGAAAAACGATATCCTTACGATCGGCGATGATTTTTTGCAGCGGAAAATGGCCGAGTTCCAGGAGATGAACCCCCAGCTCAAAGGTGTCACCGATCCTCTGGCCGTCTTTCTCCACATCAACCAGGAAGAGCGCATGAAAAATGACCGTATCATTCAGGAGGTGTGCCAATCCAGTCAGGGTGAACCGCTCTGGCAGGGCCCCTTCCTGCGCCTGCCGAACAGCAAGCCGATGGCCGGTTTCGCCGATCATCGCACCTATAAGTATCATGGCCGGGAGGTGGACAAACAGGTGCATCTCGGGCAGGATTTAGCCTCCCTGGAGCGAGCCGAGGTCCCGGCCGGCAATACCGGGGTGGTGGTTTTTACCGGGCCATTGGGGATTTACGGCCAATCCGTGATCATCGACCATGGTTGGGGATTATTTAGCCTTTACAGTCATTTAAGCGAAATTAAAGTTGAACCTAACCAAAAAATCCACCGGGGCGATATCCTCGGCCGCACCGGTGCCACCGGGATGGCCGGCGGCGATCACCTGCACTTCGCGGTCATGATTCATGGCCACTTCGTCAATCCGGTGGAGTGGTGGGATCCTCATTGGCTCAAAGATCAGGTGTACCGGCAGTTTGCCAATGTCGGGCTGCCGGTGCCAACGACCAAAGCCGCGCCGGCCGCGGCGCCGGAAGCGGTCAAGGCCCCGGCCAAGAAGAAGAAGCGGCCATAAGGAGAGTTACTTATTCTACTGCGCATTAATCCGGATAATCCTCAGGAGCGCCTCCTCCGGCGGGTGGTGGAGGTCCTGGCTGACGGCGGGGTCATTGCTTACCCCACCGATACCTGTTATGGCATCGGTTGCGATCTCTTTAACAAGAGGGCCATCGAACGGGTCTATCAACTGAAAAAGCGGCCTCTGGCCAAACCCTTCAGCTTCATCTGCGCGGATTTGAAAAACATCAGTGAATACGCGAAAGTTACTAATTTTGCGTATAAAACCATGCGGCGACTGCTGCCCGGCCCTTACACCTTTATTCTGGAAGGCAGCCGGCTGGTTCCCAAGATCATGCTCACCCGCCGCAAAACCGCCGGCATCCGCGTCCCGGATCATGCCATCTGCCTGAAGTTGGTGCAGATGCTGGGACACCCCATCATCACCACCAGCGCCAGCCGGGAGGACGGCACGATCATGAGCGATCCCTATGATATTGCCGAGTATTACAAGCCGCCCCTGGACCTGGTGATCGACGGCGGCATCATTGTACCGGAGCCCTCCAGCGTCATTTCCTTGATCAACGATACGCCGGAGGTGCTGCGCCAGGGGAAAGGGAAGATCAGCGAGGTGCTGTGACAGGTGGGCTCACTGGTTCGGGGCGAAAAGATAGGCCGGGATGGCTGAACCGGCGCCGAACCAACGGTTGAGGATTTCTTCGGGGTCATCCCCCAAGAGGAGTCGGAAGAGGGAGAATCGCTCCCGGGGCGGGAAGACGGGTTCCACTTTGCCCGTTATGCCGGCCAACCGCCCGGCCAGATCAATGGCTTCGGTGAGGTTGCCGAACTGGTCCACCAAACCCATTTGTTTGGCCATTTCCCCGGTGAAGACCCGGCCGTCGGCCACGGCGCGGACTTTGTGGAGCAGCATCCTGCGGCCCCGGGCCACGTCCAGGATGAATTGTTCATGGACGTTGTCCAGCAGTTTCTGGAAATACTCCCTTTCCACCGGTGTCATGGGCCGGGAGGGCGAACCGGCGTCTTTAAAGCGGCCGGCTTTGAGTTGGAACAGTTCAACCCCCAGTTTCTGGGTCAGTTGTTCGATGTTGGTAAAATTCATGATGCCGCCGATGCTGCCCGTGAGGGTGCCTGGATTGGCCAGGATGACATCGGCCCCCGATGCAATATAGTAGCCGCCGGAAGCCGCCACGGTCCCCAGTGACGCCACTATTTTTTTCTGCTGTCTGGTCCGGATGACTTCGGCTAAAATCTCCTGGGAGGGCCCCACGGCCCCACCCGGGGAATTGACCCGCAGGACAATGGCCTTGATGGCGGCGCTGTCCCGAAACTTCTTCAGGTTGTTTAACGTACTCCTGGCATCGGTTATGACCCCGCTGACCTCCACCACCCCTACTTTGTTGCTTTTGACCAATTTCCCTTGACTGCCGGCCATGGGCAGCAGGAGCAGGATGACCCCGCTGAAGAAGAGCAGGATGACGCCCAGGAGCAAAAAGATCATCATCGGGGAACGCTTGGCCATGGCAACACCTGCACAACCGACCGTCTGAGCCCGGGTCGGTCAGAAATGATTGGGAGGGATGGCTGGCGCCGGGACGGGTCAAGCCGGCCCGCCCCGGCAGAGCCGGCTGTGGCCGCCAGCTCTGGCGTTAGTCTTTCTCTTCTTCCTGTTTGAGCAGCTCGCTCTCCTCCAACCGCTCCTGCAATAACTCGCCCAAAGGCGTGGTGGCTTCCTGGCGGGAGTGGAGGTAGTCACGATAGACCGATTGTTCCTGGTCGGTTTCCAACTTCCGGATGCTCAGGCCGATCTTCCGGTCTTTGGGCGATACATTGATGACTTTGGCGGTCACCATATCGCCGACTTCAATCTGCAGCGGCTTATTCTTATCCCGGCTCAATTCCGAGACATGGATCAGACCTTCAATGCCTTCTTCCAGTTCGATGAAGACGCCGAAATCGGTTTTGTTGGTCACCAGGCCTGACACGGTCTTGCCGATGGGATAGCGCTGATCAATGGTTTTCCAGGGATCTTCAGTGAGTTGCTTGATGCCCAGAGAGAAGCGCTCATTTTCCTTGTCGATTTTCAGGACTTTGGCCTGAACTTCCTGGCCCTTTTTAAACACCTCGGAAGGGTGTTTGATACGCTTGGTCCAGGAGATGTCGGAGATATGCACCAGACCGTCGATGCCTTCATCGATGCCGATGAATATGCCGAAGTCAGTGATGTTCTTGATCTTGCCCTCGATAACCGTGCCTTCCGGATATTTTTCACCGATGACATCCCAGGGGTTGGGCTCCACATGTTTCATGCTCAAGGAGATGCGTTTTTTGGCGGTGTCGATATCCAGGACCTGGGCCTCCACCAGATCGCCGATGGAGACAATTTTCGAAGGATGGCGGACTTTTTTGGTCCAGGACATTTCCGAGACGTGGATGAGGCCTTCCACGCCGGGCTCCAGCTCCACAAAGGCACCGTAATCGGTCAGGCTGACCACCTTGCCGTGCACCCGTTGCCCCACCGGATATTTTTCGGCGGCGCTGAGCCAGGGGTCTTCCACCAGTTGCTTCAGACCCAGGGAAACCTTTTCATTCTCCCGATCAAAACTCAAGACCTTGACCTGGATGGTATCACCCACCTGGAAAAGATCGGAGGGATGACCGATGCGCCCCCAGGACATGTCAGTAACATGCAACAGACCGTCAATGCCGCCCAGATCCACAAAGACGCCGTAATCGGTGATATTTTTGACGGTGCCGGTAACTACCTTGCCCTCTTCCAGGGTGGCCAGGGTGGCGGCTTTCTGTTCCGAGCGTTCCTTTTCCAGAATGACCCGACGGGAGAGGACGACATTGCGACGTTTTTTATTATATTTCAGAATCTTGAATTTGAAGGTCTGACCGATCAGGCTGTCGATATTGCGCACGGGCTGGAGGTCGACCTGAGAGCCGGGTAGGAAGGCGGTAACGCCGCCCAGATCCACGGACAGGCCCCCTTTGACTTTGGCCACGACGTTGCCTTCGATCTCGCCGTCCTGTTGGTAAGCGGCGCTGATCTCTTCCCAGACTTTGATCTTGGAGGCCTTTTCTTTGGAGAGCAGGATAACATCTTCTTCGTCATCCCGTCTTTCCAGCAAGACGTCTACCTGGTCTCCAACCTTGGCGGTGTTTTCGCCATTGGCATCCAAAAACTCGTGGATGGGGATATGACCTTCGCATTTGTAGCCGATGTCAACGATGACATAATCTTTGTCCACCGCCACGATCCGGCCGCTGACCACTTCGCCCTCTTGGTATTGTTTCAGACTCTCTTCATAAAGATCGGGCAACTGGTCGTAGCCGCCGCCCAGATCTTTGAGGTCCTCAGACTCGGCGCCTTGGGCCTCGGCGCCCGGCGCGAGATTCTGCCCCTGCTTTTCCTCGCCGCCGGTGTTTGGGGTAGCCGTGGCTACCTGTTCTTCTGAAACGTTAAAAGTATTGTCCGATGTCATCCCTACCCCCTAAACCTCTATTATTAACCCCGTCGGGTTTTTATCTTACAATGCCGACGTCCCGGCCCGGTGCAGGTGCCGATGGCCGGCAGCAAAGCTTACAGATATGGTTGGATCAGCCGGAAGCAGATCTCCTCCATCTGCTCCGGATCAGACCTCGTGCTGTCAAGGACGTGGGCGCCCTCCGGCACCAGTAAGGGATCCTCTTGGCGCTCCTGATCCCGGCGATCCCGCTGGGCCAGGTCGCGGCGGACCTGGTCTTCACTGATGTCATTTCCCTGGGCCTGCAGTTCCAGCCAGCGGCGATGGGCCCGTTCAGCCAATGAGGCGTCCAGATAGATTTTCACTTCGGCCTCGGGAAAAACCCGGCTGCCCATATCCCGGCCTTCGGCCACCAGGCCGCCGGTGGCCCCCAGGGCCCGCAGATGGCTGAGGACCCATTGCCGCACCGGCCGCAATTGGGCCACCACCGAGGCATTATGGCTTATCTGGGGCAGACGCAGGTCCTGGGTGAGGTCCCGCCCGGCCACGGCCAGGTAAAAACCATGCTTTTTGGGCTTGACCTGCAGGGGATTGGCGGCCAATAACGCCGCCAGCCACTCCGGATCGGTCAGGTCGGCCTCAGCCCTGGTGGCCAGCCAAGCGGCGGCCCGGTAAAAAGCGCCGCTTTCCAGATACTGCAGATCGGCCCGGCGGGCCAGGCGTTTGGCCAGAGTACTCTTGCCCGAGCCGGCCGGTCCATCCACCGTCACGATCACCCTGCGGCCGGGGTCAGTCGCCATAGCCCAGAACCCGTTGCAAGGTGGCGATGAACCTTTGGTTTTCCGCCGGCAGGCCGGCATTCACCCGGATGTACTCCGGTAATTGATAACTGCCCATGGCCCGGATGATCACTCCCTGGCGCAGCATCTGTTCGTAGACCTCCCGGCTGTCCCGACCCAGGTGAATAAGGAGAAAATTTGTCTGGGTGGGAATATAGGCAACTCCCAGGCGGTCCAATTCCCGGCAGATATAAGCTAATCCCTCTTTCACCACCTGTCGGGTGCGGGCCAAAAAATCATCATCATCCAAGGCGGCCACCGCCGCGGCCTGGGCCAGGGAATTGACGTTGAAGGGCGACCGCAGCCGATCCAGATAGCTGAGGAGGGCGCTGGGGCCATAGCCATAGCCGATGCGCAGCCCGGCCAGACCATAGGCCTTGGAAAAGGTGCGCAAGCCGATGAGCGGCCGGTCCTCCCGGAGATAGTCCAATCCTTGGGGCACCGTGGCAGTATCGGCGAATTCGATGTAGGCCTCGTCCACCACGACGATGATCCGGCTGGGCAGCGCCGCCAAGAAATCTTCCCAGTCGGCCCGGCTCACAGCCGTGCCGGTGGGATTATTCGGATTATTAATAATAACCACTTTCGTCTGCGCAGTCACGGCCTGGAGGATAGCCGCCAGGTCGACGCGGAAATTTTTCAGGGGCACCGGCCGGAAAATCCCCCCTGCCCCCTGGGTCAACAGACCATACATCAAAAAGGAGGGGGCCGCACTGATAACCTCCTGACCCGGCTGCACAAAGGCCCGCATGATCAGTTCCAGGATTTCATCGGAACCGTTGCCGCAGATCAGCTGGGCCGGCTCCACCTGTAAATGCCGACTCAACCGCTGCTTCAGATAATAGGCATTGGCGTCAGGATAGCGGTGCAGGCGGTTGAGCTGCGCGGCAATGGCCTGGAGGGCCAACGGCGAGGGGCCCAGGGGGTTTTCGTTGGAGGCCAATTTAATGGAATCGGTAATGCCAAGTTCCCGTTCCAGCTCCTCCAAGGGTTTACCGGGCGGATAGGCCGCCAAGGTGGCTATATGTGCAGGCACAAAGGCTTCAAACATACCTAGAAGATACGGAAAAACTACCCGTGTTGTGTCGCCTGAGGCGCTCTGAAAGCAGACTATCGTTCGGTGGGTGCTAATTTTTAAGGGTGGGTAAGTTTGTGTCTTAAGTATTTTTATCTAGCAAAACCCTTGACAGCAACGATGTAGGACAGGCCTCAGTTTCATGGTCGACCCCCCGCCCTTCTGGGCTCCGGGGGCATCGACACTACCCTTAAAACAGCACAAACGGCTCGCTTCCTTCGGATATCCGCAAAAATAAGCAAAAGATACGGAATGTATACCTGAGACGTGATAAAAAATCAATAGCTTTTTCATGACGCCTCGTCTTCCCGGAGTTGACCCGGCGAGCTGAGCAGCTTCTGACCGCAGTGCCGACAAGGGGGCTGGCCGGCGCCGCCCCGGCCCAGCGCCAGCCCCGGCAAGGGTTGACGTCCTGGGAAAATTTGATAAAATTTCCACTTCAAATCAATTTTTTACAAGGATTAATGCGTATGGCTGCATTGGTGCCCTGGCGGGCATTGCATTATAACCCTGAGTTGGTTCCGGATCTTGGCCCCATCGTCACCCCTCCTTATGATGTTATCTCGCCCGAACAGCAGGCCCGGTTTTATGAACAACATCCTTACAACGTCGTTCGCCTGATCCTGCCCCAGCCGCCAGCCGGTGATCCTGACCCCGATTCCCGCTATCAGCAGGCCGGGAAACTCTTACAGACGTGGCTACAGCAAGGCATCTTGATCCGGGATACCGAGCCGGCCCTGTTCTATTGGGAAACCGATTATCTCCTGGAAGGCCAGCCCCACACCCGGCGGGCCCTGGTGGGCTTGGTACGGTTGGAGTCTTTTGACAGCGGTATTGTCCGCCCCCACGAAAAAACCTTTTCAGCCCATAAAACCGACCGCTTCAAGTTGATGCTCCAGGTCAAGGCTCATCTGTCTGCGGTCTTTGCCCTTTATCCGGACAGCCGGGATCTGGTCTTACACGGCCTGCGGCAGGGCCTGCCGGCCGCGCCGCTCTTTTCTTTCCGCGACTACGAAGGGTCCCAGCACCGGTTTTTCCGGGTCACCGATCAACCGGCCATCCAGGCGGCCGTCGCCGGTCTGGCCGATGTGCCCATTTTCATCGCCGACGGGCATCACCGCTACGAGACGGCCCTGGCCTACCGGGACTGGCTGCAGGCGCGCTACCCTCAGGCCCCGCCACAAGCCAGCTTCAATTACGTCCTGATGTATTTGAGCAACATGCTGGACCCCGATCTGGTCATCCGTCCGGCCCACCGTCTCTTGGCGGTCAGACCCCTGCCCAACTTCTCCGAAGAGGCCCTCCTGGCGCAGTTGCCGCAATACTTCGATATCAGCCCGCTGCCCCTGACCGCCGCCCCTTTTCCGGCCAATGCCGCCGCCATTGGCAATGCCCTGACCGAGGCCGGTCAACACACCACCGCCTTGGCCGTGGTCACCCCTTCCCGCCAAGCCTTTCTCCTCAAACTCAAACCCGGCGTCATGGACAGCCCCCTGACCGGCCATCTCCCGTCGGCCCTGACCAAATTGGATGTCGTCGCCTTGAACTTCCTGATCTTTGAAAAGATCATGGGGCTGAGCAATGCACACCAGGACGACGAGGGCATCTTCCATTATGACAGCACCATTGCCGGCGCCCTGGCCGCCTTGGAGCGGGGTGAGGTGGATCTGGCCTTCCTCCTGAACCCGACCCGCATCGAACACGTCCAGGAGGTGGCCAGCAGCGGTCTTATCATGCCACGGAAATCTACTTATTTTTATCCCAAAGTACCGGTCGGCCCGGTCATGCACCTCATTGACCCGGGCGAAACAGTTTGACCCGGGCGCCTTCATCCAGCTAGGGTGGCGAGCCCCGGCTGGCGTTGGCCCCTTGGCTTGTCCTCTGCCCTCTCTCCTGGATCACCGCCGCCAGGGCTGCGGCCAGGCGTTGGTGTCCGGCTGGGGTCAGGTGCGCACTGTCGGCAAAATAGTCTGAGCGGGGCTTGAGATCGGCAAAAACCTTGGTCATGGCCACGATCTGGACCCCCGGGCCGGCCAGGGATTGGCCTAAGGCCTCCAGGCCGTGGTCGTGGAGGTGCCCTTGGCCCGGGCCGGTGGGCTGCCACGAGGCCTGGGTGACCAGGATGACATCAACGGCCCGGGCTCGAATCAGCGCCACTGTTTGCTGCGTTATCTCCCAGACCCGCTGCTGCCAGAGCCGATGGAGGTTCTCATCCAGGCCGGCCTGCAGTTCCGCGTCGGCATCGCTGGCCATATTCTGTTGGCGGATCTTCTCGGGGAGGAGCCGCCATTGCAGTTTTTCGGTTTTGATTTCGTAAGCCCGGGCCAGGATATAACTCTTCATGAGCCAATGGCGCGGATGCCAACCCTGAAACTCCTGACTGCGCCGATACTCCCGTTCATCCTCATATTCATTGGAATCATTGACATGCACGATGACCAGACTGGGTTCGTAGGCCAGGATCTTCTTTACGATCAACTGACTGCGGCGCACGCCAAAGCCCGGGATGGCCAGATTGATGACTTCCGCCTTGATACCCTGGGCCCGCAGGATCTCCTGGAGCTGCCCCGGGTAGGCGGCGCCCAGGTTGGGGCCCCGGGGCACAGAATCACCCACCACCATAATCCGTACGGTATCCGGCGGCCGGCGGCGGCTGAAGGTCTGGGGATGAAACCGTCGCCCGCCGGCTCGCACCAGATGCACTGTTTCTCCTGACTCCACAAAGCCGGCCTCCTGATCATACCCATAGGAAAAGCGGCCGCTGACATCATGGGGTAAAAACAGGCGCACGGCCAGTTCGGCGGCCAGGAGGAGGGCCAGGGCAAGGGCAAAATCGGCAAACAGGCGTCTGGTCATCAGAATTGAAAGTAAATGAATTCCTGGTCCTGAGCCGTCGAGGAAACGACGAGGACAATGAGCACCACATAGAGCACGCCGCGGGCCGGCCACGGCAGGTCCAGGAGCTTGGTTTCATCGGCCCGGTTCCAGGTCAGGCCTTGCAGGGCCAATAAGGGCGCCACATGCAGGAGCAGCCACCAGAGGGAGGAACGCCAGGGCAGGGTCACGGTTTCCCAATTTCCCAGGGCCATGAGCCAGCTCCAGAAATGCCCCAGGGTGGGACTGCGAAACATGGCCCAGCCGATTACCGTCAGGCTGAACATGAGGGTGCAGGCCAAAAGACTTGCCGGCAAGGAAGCGTAATCTTTCCGGTTGAGCCAGGTGAGCGGTCCGAAGCGATAGAGCAGCAACAGAACGCCATGATAGGCTCCCCAGATGACAAAGGTCCAAGCCGCCCCATGCCAGAGGCCGGCCAGGAGCATGGTCACCAGGAGGTTGCGGGCCGTCTGCCCGGCTGTGCCCCGGTTGCCCCCCAGCGAGATATAGACGTAATCCCGGAACCAGGAGGACAGGGAGATGTGCCAGCGGGACCAGAAATCCGAGGGATTGCGGGCCAGGTAGGGGAAGTGAAAATTGTGCACCAACTCCACTCCCAGGAGCTTGGCACTGCCCCGGGCAATATCCGTATACCCGGAAAAATCGCCGTAAATCTGGAAGGCGAAGGCCAAACCGCCCAACAGGGCCCAGGGGGCGTTGAGGGGTGTGGCCGGCGCAAAAACATAGTTGGCCAGAAGGGCGCAGTTATCGGCCACATACACCTTTTTGAAAAAACCCACCAGGATCCGGACAAGCCCTTCGTGAAGGTCGGCGGCTTGGAATTGCCGGGGCGAGCTCAATTGGGGGATCAGGGTCCGGCCCCGTTCGATGGGTCCAGCCACCATCTGGGGAAAATAGGCGTCAAAAACCGCAAACACCAAGAGATCGCGACAGACCGGACCCTGCCGGCGGTAGACATCGATGACATAGCCCAGCGACTGGAAGGTGTAAAAGGAAATCCCGACCGGCAGGATGATCTGGAGGGTGGGCCAATCAGGCTGCAGACCGAGCCAGGTCAGGGCTGCGGCCGTCGACTCCAGAAAAAAATTGCAATATTTAAAAAAGCCAAGGATCGCCAGGCAAAAGACCAGGCTCAACAATAAAAACCCCCGGCGGCGAGTCGGCTCCGGCAAACGCCAGAGAACAGTGTAGCCACCCCAGAAAAGCACGGTGGCCAAGCCGGCGGCAGCCAACATGCCCGGGCTGATCCCCAGATGCGGCCGGGTCAGGGCCAGCGTCAGGAGCCAGCCCAAAGGCAGGAAAACCAAAGCCAACACCGGCAGCGGCCGGCATTTTTCCCCGGCTAGGCCCAGGGCACAGAGGTAATCCACCACGGTGGTGGTCATGACCAGGGCCAGGAAGCGGACATCCCAAAAGCCGTAAAAAGTATAACTGCCCAGCAGGAGAAACCACAGCCGCCAGCGGTGGGGCAACCGCCAATAGAGGAGGACAAAGACTGAGAGAAAAAAGGGAAATTGCCAGGAAAGAAAAGACATTCAGGCTATCTCGGTTCCCGTTGGGAGCAGCCGCCCCTTGCCCGGCCGGGGCCACCGCTGCGGCTTTGCCGCATCCGGAGCAGACCGGGGTTGGACTCAGGCTTGCACCCTGCTGAAAAAATATGATACAAACAGATACTATACCAATTTTTCTGGAAAATACCATGGCGACGCGGCGGGACAGACCAGATTATTACAGCCGGAAGGCCCGCCGCGAACAGTTTGCCTCCCGGGCCGTCTACAAGCTGGCGGCCATTGACCAGAAATACCGGCTGTTCCGCTCCGGTCAGCGGGTTCTGGATCTGGGCTGTGCCCCCGGTTCCTGGCTGCAATACGTCAGCTCCCGGGTCGGTCCCCAGGGTCTGGTGGTGGGCGTGGACCAACAGCCGTTGGCAAGCCCCCCCGGGCCGCCGGTGATCTTTCATCAGGCCGATATTACCACGCTCACTCCCGGAGAGTTGCGATCCCTGAGTGAGGCCTTTGATGCCGTCTTAAGCGATCTGGCCCCGGCCACCTGCGGCATCAAGGACGTGGACCATCAGCGTTCTTTGACCCTGGCCCGCCGCGCCTGGGAGTTTGCCCAGGCCCTGCTGACCGGCGGGGGTCACTTTCTGGTTAAGGTTTTTGCGGGGCCGGATTTTTCCGCCTTTGTGGCCGACATCAAACCCTATTTTCAGAAGGTGATCATCGTCAAACCCCCGGCCTCCCGCCAAGAGAGTCGGGAGATCTATCTTTTGGGCTGGCACAAAAAGACAAAACTTTAGAAATAGCCTTAAGTTTCATTATCATCATATTGGAAAAAGGGAAAAAGAGAGGAACAGGCCAATATACTGCGCCTTGTTGGCCGAGCAGAACTTCAGGTTGTTGCCAAGACCTTTGGCTTGTCAGCCGATACGGCAGGAATGATCTTCATCTGGCTGCAAAAGCGAGCTCTCTCCCAGCCTTCGGGATGACGGCCATTCGCTTCCCAGGGTTTTGCAGCAGCCTCTCACAAACGTACCACCTCTCCTTCACCCCTTTTTCTGCGAGCAACGGAAAGGGAGCGCGTCTATGTCAGGACATTCCAAATGGAGCACCATCAAACGCAAGAAAGGGGCCGTTGATGCCAAACGGGGCAAAATCTTCAGCAAGTTGAATAAAGAAATCATGGTGGCCGCCCGTTTGGGAGGAGGTGACCCCAGTGGCAATCCCCGCCTGCGGGCGGCCATCGCCGCTGCCCGAGCCGAAAATATGCCCAAAGAAAATATTGACCGGGCCATCAAAAAAGGCACCGGCGAGTTGGAGGGGGCCAGCAATTTTGAAGAGGTCATCTATGAAGGCTATGGTCCGGGCGGGGTGGCTGTCCTGGTAGAGAGCCTCACCGACAATAAAAACCGCACCGTCTCCGAGGTCAGGCACCTCTTCAGCAAATACGGCGGCAGCATGGGCGAAGCCGGCTGTGTGGCCTGGATGTTTGAAAAAAAGGGCGTCATCGCCTTTAATAAAGAGGCGGTGGCCGAGGATGATCTGATGGAGGCCGCCCTGGAGGCCGGCGCCGAGGACCTGCAGGTGGGTGAGAGCGAATACGAGGTGATCACTGATCTGGCCAGCTTCGAAAAGGTCAAGGCCGCGCTGGAGGCCAAAGGCTTTCAATATGACATGGCGGAAATTCAGATGCATCCCAAATCCACGGTCCGCGTCGAAGAGGAAAAACCGGCGCAACAGCTCCTGAAGCTCATGGAAATGCTGGAGGACCACGATGATGTGCAGCATGTCTTTGCCAATTTTGACATCCCCGACTCATTGCTTGAGGCCATGGGATGAGCTTGATGATCCTGGGAGTCGACCCCGGTTCCCGGGCCACCGGATACGGCTTGGTGGCTGCCGAGGGTGACCGGCTCTGGCATGTGGACAGCGGCTGTATCCACCTGCCGGGGACCCTGCCCCACAGCCGCCGTCTGGCCAGAATCTATCAACGCCTGCAAGCCCTGGTGGCCCAGTATCAGCCCCAGGCCTTCGTGGTGGAAGAGGTTTTTTTGGCCCACAACGTGCAGAGCACCATCAAATTGGGGCAGGTTCGGGGCATTATCCTGCTGGCAGCCGGTCAAGCCGACCTGCCGGTGTTTGAGTATTCCCCGTTGGTCCTTAAGAAGGCCATTGTTGGCTATGGCCAGGCCACCAAGACCCAGATGCTCCTGATGGTGGAGAAGTTGTTAAACCTCAAGATCAGCAATCACAATACCGCCGACGCCCTGGCTTTGAGCCTTTGTCATCATTTTCATTGCCGTTGGCCCCAACCCCTGGCGACCATGGTCTCGTTATGATTGCCTATCTGGAAGGAGAGCTGCGGGAAAAGCGTCCGGAATACGTGGTTATCCAGACCGGCGGCGTCGGCTATCAGGCGTTTGTCCCTTTGTCCACCTTTTATCAGTTGCCGGAGCCGCCGGCCCAGATCTGTCTGCACATCCATACCCATGTGCAGACCGATACCCTGCAGCTCTATGGCTTTGCCACGGCTGATGAAAAACAGACCTTTGTCAAGTTGCTTACCATTCCCCGCATCGGCCCCAAACTGGCTCTGGCCATCCTGTCGGGGATCAGCCCCCAGGACCTGGCCCAAGCCCTGGCCGCCGGAGACCTCCGCCGCCTGGCTGCCATCCCTGGTTTGGGGCGCAAGTCAGCTGAGCGCCTGTTGGTGGAGCTGAAGGGCAAACTGCACCCCGAGGGCTTGCACCTGCCGGCCTCGACCGTTGGGCCCCAGGGCTCCCTCTGGGATGACGCCCTCTCGGCCCTGGTCAACCTGGGCTACTCCCGGGCCGTGGCCGAAAACGTCCTGAACACCGTCCACGCCCAGGAAAAACCCCTTACCCTGGAAGATATCCTCCGCCTCAGTCTGGCCCGCCTGGCCGCCTCCTGAACGGCCGCAGCACCAGGGGCTTCCGGGCCCCGGTCCGGCCAGCAGCGCAGTTTACCTGAAGAAGCGGCCGGCACAGAAAAGGGGCAGGCTCAGAGCCCGCCCCTGGAGTTGCCAGCACCTGATGCCTGTTGCCCGGCCCCAGCCTGTGGTTTATCGTCTCTGGATAATCACCAGGGTCCCGGTGCGCACCCAGTTATACAATTCATCCACATCCCGGTTTCTCAAGGCGATACAGCCTTCGGTCCAGTTTTCCCCCAAAAGGTTTTTCAGTTCATCATCGGTGCCGTGGATCCCGATGTCGCCGCCGATCTGGGCCTCCAGGGGGATCTTGCCCTGCTTCTTGGCTTGGGCAAATTTCAGCCAGTTCGCCTGGGTGGGATAATTCAGCAGGATAAACTTGCTCCATTTGGGATGGGGATATTTGGTCACGACCCGGTAGACCCCTTCCGGGGTGCACTTATCCCCCTGCATAAGCTTGTCGTTCCGGGGGTTATGGCCCAAAACGACCGGATATTTTTTAATGGGTTTCGTCCCCCGGAAAACGGTCAGGGTGCGGCTCTGCTTGCGGACGAACAGGATTGTCTCGCCGTCCCCCCAGAAACGCTCCCGGCCCAGGACCTGCTTCAGCTCCTCCTGATCCTTCGCAAACTTGGGATCGACCTTTTCCTCCACCACTTCCACCGGCGGTGCTGGTTCCTCTTTTACCACCGGTTTTTTGCGACCGCAGCCGGCCACCGCGACCAGCAGCATGATCAGCAGCAAACAGATGAGCAGTCGTTTCATGGTACTCCCGATAGGTTGGCAGTTTTCATCTCAGCCTAAAGCTGGAGCAATTCTGTGCCCCGTCCAGGCATACGTCTCCCGGGCTGCCGGGTTGCCAGGATCCTGGAACAATTAAAGAGGATTGGATTGCAGAAGGATGGCTGATCTTGTCTTGTTTTTCATTCCGTTAAGCTGTTACCACAAAAACCTGGGTTTGGCAAGTTCTTTCAAAACAGGGGCCAGATCATGGCTGCCCTAAAAAACCGCCCCGATCCTTGGTCAAGGAGATCGGGGCGGTTGCTGGGTTTTGCCGGGGCGCGGCGCCAGGCCCCGGCCGGAACCAGGTCCGATGGCGGCGGCGCCGAGCAGCCGTTAGAGCTGGTAGCGTTCGGCCACGATGCGTTCCACCTCTTCCTCGGTGGGCATGGTATCCCGATAGCCGGCCATGTACTGGTTGCGGAGCCAGCGGAAGAGGCTGACGGTCTCGTTGATGCGGACAATTTCGGGGATAACGCCGCTCTCCTGGGTGCGGATATGCTGGTTGTACTGGCCCAACATGCTCACCACATCGTAGAAGGTGGCCGCCTCTCGTTTGATATTCCGTTTAAAGGACTTGCCCTCCAGCGGGTAGATGTTTTCGGGCTCCGGATTAGCGGAAATATCCACCCGTTGGAAAGGTCGGCGCACCGCGATCTGCCACTTCCGGGACTCCACCATCATCCGGGAGACCAGCGGCCCGGCCCAATCATGGCTCTGGTGGCCCTGCGGGCAGAAGGAAAAGAACTCCACCATGGATGGGCCGTTGTAGGCAATGGCCTCTTTGAGGATTTTGATGGCATACATGGGATTGTCAATGGTCAGTTTGGCGGCATAGACGTGGGAGATGGCCATGGCCTGGCTGATCAGGCGCCGGTGGAGCGTGGTCTTGCCGGCGAGTTTGCTGCCGATGGGAGAGGTGGAGCGGTCGCTGCCGAAGCGGGTGGCCCCGGATTTTTGCATACCGGTGTTCATGTAGCCTTCGTTGTTGTAAATGACCCAGGTTATGTCAAAATTCTCGCCCAGGGCATGGTTGAAAGGACCGTTGCCAATGTCATAAATGGCACCGTCACCGGCAAAGACAATGACCTTGGTGAAGATATTATTAAAGCGGTTCTCGTAAGCCTGATCCAGACTGAATTTGGACCCCAGAGCGGCGGCCGAGGCCGTGCCGAAGCCGTAATGACCGGCCTGATAGATCCGGGTATTAAAGGGATTCCCCAGCTCTGAGACCTGATTGCAGCCCGTGGCATTGATGGTATAGATATTGAAGCCGTGGTCCAACATGTGTTCAATGGCATAGCGGGTCTTGTCCGAGAGGATTTTGATCCCCTGGTAGAAGGTGGCGATGCCCTCGGGATTATTCCGCAGCGATTCGGCCGCAAAATACGTGAGCAGGTTGATGGTCGGCTCGCTGCAACCCGGACAGAGGGTGTGTTTGCCGGGATACATCTTGGAGAGGACGAAGAGGACCTGGTGCATCTGCGTCAATTTGTTCATGTGTGGCGCCAGGCCGTAGGTATTATCATAATCCCGGCAGGGATCCGGCAAGAAATCCCGGTCGGTGAGTTTGGTCTTGTCCACCATGCGCAGGGCATCGGTGGGACAGACCGCCGCGCAGACGCCGCACCCCTTGCAGGCACTGGGCACCGCGTCGATATTCATGGCAAAGCTGTCCCACGGCACCCCTTTGGGCGGTTTTTTGAAGATCTTGAAGTATCGCTCGTACTCCGGCGGGATGGGCCGTTCGGTGACGGTGCAGAAGAGGGCTGAATCCGGACAGGAGGCGGTGCAGGTCCCACAGGCGGTGCATTTGGCTGCATCCCACACCGGCAGTTGGGTCCCGATGAAGCTGATATCCCGGTAGCGGGTGGTGGCGGCGGGCACCACCGGCAGAAAATGGTCCCAACTCACCTTCCGTCCCTCCATGATGGGGTGGACCATTTCCAGATAAAAGATTTCCTGATAATTGGGAATCAGGTTCACCGGTTTAATGGTTCCCAGCTCGTCCTTTTCCTTGAGCTGCACCGGCAATCCGGCCGTCCCCGGTTTCTGGCCGAAGTCTTCGGGCAGAGGCGGTTGGTAGTCAATAATTTTGGCTTCCATGGCGGCCAGGCCATTGGCCGACGTCTCTTGGCGCGCCACCCCGCTTTTTTCGGCACCGTAGCGGAGCAGGGCCAGATTGACGTCGATAACTGCCGTCCCTTTTTTCTTGCCCAGTTTGCGTTCCATAATCCGTCGGAAACGTTCCTCGAACTTCTTTTCCGGCAAGATGCCCATTTCCTTGTTGATCAGGCCCAGGAGGACGGCACCGGGGAGGTTGCGCTTCATCTGTTGCAGGGCGGCCCAGGTGGCATCGATGACCCGCAGGCGGATCTGCCGATATTTGATCAGGCTCTGCACCTTGGCAGGGAAAGAGGCCAGGATCTCCTCCGGATCCCGCAGGCTGTTCACCACCAGCAGACCGTTTTCCTTCAGCCCGCCCACATACTCCCGCAGGATCTGACCTTCCAGGAATTTCTCATTGAAGAAGGCCAGGACATCCCGCTCGGTCAATTCGGAACTGTTGCGGATGGGCAAAGGGCTCAGGCGCAGATTCATGAAAACCGGCGACCCCTTGCGAGCCGCACCATAGCGGGCCCCGGTTTGAACGTAATTCTTTGGGCCGTCGCTTTCTTCGGCGTAAATCAAAGCGGCCGTCTCCAGGGCCGTCTTCACCCCCTCGGCGCCGATGCCGATGAAGGTCATGCCCAGCTCCCGCTCCGGATACCCCGGCAGGGGGGCCGGTTTCAGGGTATAGGGACCTTCGATGCCCACGGAAAAATCCCGCAGGAAACCGCCCCGCTTCTTTTCAAAGCAGGCGATCATGTTTTCCACCACGGCGGCGGCATCGTATTTATTGAAGTCCTTGCTGCCCAGGCCATAGACCCCGTGCAGCAGGGTGGGCATGGTATCCCGGCCGTAAACCCGGTGCTCCGGTTTGCCCTCACGACCGGCCCGTAAAGAAATCTGAAGGGCCGCCTGCAGATCGGCCAACAGGAGCTGGTTGTGAGCCGTGCCGCTGCGTTCCAGCACCGAAATCACCTTGGCCTGACGCACCCCATAGGCGATCTCCTCATAGCAGGGCGGGTTGAACAGCACCGGCCGCACCACGCCGATCTTATAGCCCCGGGACTCCCGGTAATAATCCACCACATCCTTCACCACCCCCGCGGCCGAGCCCAGGACCATGATCACCATATCGGCGTCTTCGGTCCGGTAGCACTCCACCACCTTATAATTGGTCCCCAGGATCTGGTTGGCCACATTCATGGCCGCAATATAGGCCTTGCGCCTGAAATGATAAGCAAAATCCTGGCTGATCTGCCCCTCCATGGTGAGATCGGTATCCGTGAAGGTGCCCATGAGGGTGGGATAGGAGTAATTCGGCTGATAGAAGCGGTTGGGGGCACCGACAAAATAACGGAGAAAATCGTCGGATAATTCTCTAATATTTTCAATAGCATGGCTCTTAATAAAGCCGTCGCCGATGACCATGCAGGGCAGCATCACCTGGCGCAGTTCCGACACCTTAAAGGCAACGGGGAGAAGGTCGTGCAGCTCCTGGTTGTCACCGGTGACCAGCTGGGCCCAGCCGGCGTTGCGCACCGCATAAAAATCGGTATGGCCGCAGTGGATGCTGAGGGAGCCTTTATTCACTTCCCGGGCCATGACGGTCATGACCACCGGCAGGCGTTTGCCGGCCACGGAAAAGAGGTTCTTGGTCTTCAGCAGCAGTCCTTGCGAGGAAGTGTTGTCCGAGTAGCGGCCACCTTGGGAAGCCATGGCCTCCACCGAGACGATGGCTGACAATTCGTCGCTGGGCTGGAAATACATCAGTTCGTGGCCGAACAGGTTCTTCTGCCCCTGGGCCGCGGCCCGGGCAAAAGATTCGGCAATGGGCGTTGATGGGGTGATGGGATAGCCGCACAAGCCATCCACCAGCCGGGTGAGGATGGAGATCGCCGCAGTGTTGCCATCCATGAGGACTTCCTGGCGTTGGCGCATGGCTTCCAGGTCTGCTACAGGAAGGGCCGCCAGATCAAAGTCAAAGAGCTTTTTGGCATCGAAACGGTCCCATTCCGCCCGCCAATCGATCTCCACTTTGCGCCCCAACTTCTCTTTCAGGTTGTAATAGGGCAGATTCATCTGCAGGGTCAATAAATCAATCCTGGGTTCCATGCGGGGGTCTCCTCCCTGAAAATTTCTTGCCAGCCACCCAAACAAGCAGTGCTAGATTATTAGATAATATCATGTGTCAAAATAATTGCCTACTGCCCGTAACATTTTTTCTGACAGATTTCTGCTGTCGGCAAAAAGAGGACCTTTCAGGTGCTCCATCCCCTTGCCAAATTTCGGGCCTCATATTAAACTATGATGAATTTTGAAAACGGGAATAAGGGGCTGGCCCCAATCCATGGTATTGTCTGGGGGGTGGCTGGTCCGTCAGCATCGATCCAATTCTGGATTCACTGCTGGCCCCCCTCTTCCTGACGCCGGTCCCCGCCTTGGAAGCGTGGCCGGCTCTTTACTCTTGCCTGGGTGGCGGAATTGGTAGACGCAAGGGACTTAAAATCCCTCGGGGTTTATCCCCGTGCCGGTTCGAGTCCGGCCCCAGGCACCAAATATCATGAATAAATCAGATGAGGCTCAGGTCCTTGCACCTGAGCTTCTTTTTGCTGTGTGAGACTTCTGGTTGGCAAGCCTGATGTGCTCGATCTTTCAACCCGTGTTCTGGTTCGGTAGTCAAAGTTAAAAGTCTTTCTTACTTGCTTGGATAGTATTTTAAATTAGTTAAGAAATTTCTTAAAAAATTTTTGGTTAAAACCTGTAGGCAAATGACTATTACATTAATTATTAACAATTTATGGTAGTATATGCCATAAAAAGGTAAATCTGTATTTTAGCGAGATATTGCATGAAAAGCCTCAAAACACCTCTGCTCGACGACGTCGCAGAGGTTGTTGCAATTTTACGATAGCGTGGCCCGTGTTACTTTTTGCAGATGAAAAAATACCGTGATACCATCCC
>CALGOE010000198.1 GCA_937958145.1 uncultured Desulfobacca sp. | reverse complement strand
GTGACCCTATTTTAAATAATATTGAGTATAGGAATATAGTCCAGTAAGTTATCCTTCAGCGCCAGTAACTGGCTGATCAGTTTCAAGATCAAAAGGAGGAACTGGCGAAAACAAACAATGATCCTGTTCTGGAACGTGGGAAGTCTGATTTCCTGCGCCATTTCCCGAAATAGGCCGCCGCTGGTCCGGAGCGCGATTCGTTGGCCCTTGACATAAACTAAGGTGAGGTTAAGGAGGCATCTAACAAATATCGGCCATCCTCAGGGCTGGGTGCGGGCCGCGGTCCATGCTGACTGTTCCTGACCAAGGGGCTGGGCAAATGAACTGATGCTGCTAAACCGTCTTTTCCTCCTGGTCTTGGCCACCGCCCTCCGTTTTTTTCCTTCTGCTCTGTCTGGCCTGATAGCCGAAATAGATGGCCATCCCCAGGGCCAGCCACAGGAGCAGTCTGATCCAGGAATCCCAGGGCATGGAGAGCATGAGGGCCAAAGACGCCAGCGCGCCGGAAAGGGAAACCATCTTGCCGGCGGGGATGCGGAAGGGGCGGGGGGCCTCGGGACGGGTCCAGCGCAGGATAAAGACTCCCAGGCAGACCACAAAAAAAGCGAACAGGGTGCCGATGTTGCAGAGGTAGGCCAGTTTTTCGATGGGCGTGAAGGCGGCTGCGGCGGCCACCACCACCCCGCAGGCCAGGGTGGTGAGATGGGGGGTCTGGAAGCGGGGATGCAGGCGGGCGGTCCAGGGGGGCAGGAGGCCGTCCCGCCCCATGGCAAAGAGGATGCGGGGTTGGGCCAAAAGCAGGGTGAAAAGAACGCTGGTGATGCCACCCAAAGCGCCGACGCTCACCAGCCCGGCCATCCAGGTGAGGCCTACCTGTTTGAAGATCTTGGAGAAGGGGGCCTCCGGTGAGATCTGGTCATAGGGGGCCATGCCCACCAACACCAGGGTCACGGCAAAATACAGAGTAGTGCAGATGAACAGGGAGCCGATGATGCCCCAGGGGACGTCCCGTTGGGGGTTCCGGGCTTCCTCGGCGGTGACCGCCACCACATCAAAGCCCAGATAGGCAAAGAACACCAGGGAGGCGCCCTGGATGAGGCTGAAGGTCCCTTTGGGCGCCAGAGGAAACCAGTTCTCGGGCTTGACGAAGAACATGCCCACCCCCGCCACCAGCACCAGGATCCCCACTTTGAGAAAGACCAGGATCCGGGCCACCAGGGCGTTGGTCCGGGTGCGCAGGATCAAGACCAGGGTCAGCAGCAGGACGATGAGGGCCGCCGGCAGGTTGGCCAGACCGCCGGGATGGCCCAAAGCGGCGCTTGCTGTCCAAGCCGGCAGCGTCACCTGCATCTCCCGCAAAAACTCCTGGCAATAAAAGGACCAGCCCACCGCGGCGGTGGCCGCGCCCATGCCGTACTCCAGGATCAGATCCCAGCCGATGATCCAGGCAAAGATTTCCCCAAAGATGGCATAGGCATAGGAATAAGCCCCTCCCGCCACCGGCTGCATGGCCGCCATCTCGGCATAACACAGAGCCGCCAACAGGGCCACCAGACCGGAGAGGAGAAACGAGAGGAGAATGCCCGGCCCGGCCACCTGCACGCCCACGCCGGCAATGACAAAAATACCGGCGCCGATGATCTGGGCCACCCCCAAAACAATGAGGTCAAAGCGGCTCAGGCAGCGGCATAAACGCACGCCGGCCTGGTCTGGGGGCAGTTCTGCGAGGGTGGACTTTTTCCGGAACAGGTCAGGCCAGCCCATGGCTTCTCCGACAGGCGGCTCAGGTGCGGATAATCAGCCAGGTGCCGGCCAGCATGAGCCCGGCGCCGATGATCCGGGGCAGGTCCACGGGAATGTGGCGGAAGCCAAAGACCTGAAAATGGTCCAACACCAGGGCCATGAGCAATTGGGCGGCGATGGTGGCCGCCATCACCACGCCGGTTCCCATCTTCGGCACCACCAGAATGACCGTGAAGACGAAGAAAGCGCCCATGAGGCCGCCGGTCAGTTGCCACCAGGGGGCCTGGGTGATCTGGGCCAACGAACCCCGGCCGAAAAGCAAGGTCATGGCCAGGAGGAAAACGGTGCCCACCAGAAAGGAGATAAAGGAACTTTCCACCAGCCCGATTTTCTGCGCCAGGCGGGCATTGACCAGGGGCTGGCAGGAGGCCAGGGCCCCGGCGGCAAAGAGCATGATCAGCATGATGAGGTTGGACATGGCACACCAGGGGGCTTGCGGCGCTCAAGGCCGTTAAAAGAGCGGCGTCACTTTGGTGGGGGGTTTCACCAGCGGCGCTTTGTCGCCCTGATACGGTTTGTCGTCGATGCTCTCGATGAAGATGTGACGGGCCTTGACGTCAAAGGGGTTAACCCGGCCCTGGATTTTGACCTGCCGGCGGCTTTGGGCCAATTCTTTTAACACTTCGTAATTTTGATTCAAGATGGTCTTGTTGCCGGCCTTGCCGCCCTGGACAAAGTAGCCTCCCAATTCCTGGGCATAGGCGATGCGGCCGGTCAGGGCGAGCCGCTGTTGGGCGTCATTGATCTTTCCTTGGATATCCGGGTCGGGGATATATTGGGCCCCGGCTCCCTCGGCCCAGCAGATCAGAACCATGGCCAGAAACAAAGCAGTCATCCTTTTCATGTCTGCCTCCTGCACTCAGGTGGTTTGGTAAAGATGCTGTGCTCCAATGACCAGATTTGTACCAGAAGCGCACCGGTTTGGAAATCTTCTTTTCACCTATACTCGGAGATTTTCTCAGCGCCGGGGCTTTTTGTGGCCGTCGATGAACTGGGGCGGGCGGCGCCGGACCCAGCGGATGAAGTCCTGCATCCGGGGGTGTTGGCGCACGGCTGCAGGAGTGGCGTATTGTTGGGCCAATTCTTTCTCGGTGAACAGAGAATGCAGTTTGCGGTGGCAGATCAGGTGCAGGAAATCTGCGTCCCGGCCCCCGGCCGCTTTCGGCTGCCAATGGTGCCGGTCTACACTGGGTCCGGCCACCATGGGCCGACCGCAGATGGGACAGGGTCCCAAGGCTTCGCCGTCGTGCCATTGCTTTTCCTTAGCCATCGTCCTCTGCTTTTTAACATAAGGACCATCGGCCGGACGTCAACCTGCCCGCGGCCCCTGCGGGTGTGGAGGATGAGGGGCCAGGGAAGGGGCAGAGGGCGTCCCTCCCGGTTCAAGGCGGCGCAACGCGTCCGGAGCTGCCAAAAACCGTTGTCAGGCGGGCTGGCCTATGGTAACATCGGCACAGAATTTATTGGAAAATGAGGTTCTGGGTCTGGTGCGCCACCCCCCACCGAGTTGTCAGGAGGAACTATGGAAAGAGCCCAACCCCTGGATGCGATCTTTCGTCCCAAAAGCGTTGCCGTCATCGGTGCCTCCACTGTGGCCGGAAAGCTCGGCCATGATATTCTTTATAATCTCATCCATGCCGGCTTCCCCGGCGCCATTTATCCCATCAATCCGAAAGCTGATACTGTCCTGGGGTTGCCGGCCTTTAAACAGATCGGTGAAGTGCCCAGCCCACCAGACCTGGCCGTGGTGGTGATCCCGGCCAAAGCCGTGGTCGGCGCCATCGAGCAGTGCGGCCAGGCCGGGGTTAAGGCCGCCATTGTCATTACCGGCGGGTTTGCCGAAGCCGGGCCCGAGGGTGAGAAGCTCCAGGAAGAGTTGGCCCAAACAGCCCGCCGCTATGGGGTGCGGCTCATCGGCCCCAACTGCCAGGGGGTCAACAACCCGCACCAGAAACTGTGCGCCTCCTGGCCCCTCCTGACCACTCAGGGGAGCATGGCCTTCATCTCGCAAAGCGGCACGGTGGGCGCTGCCCTTATGGATTGGGCCTCCCAGGATCAGTTGGGCGTCAGTGTCTTTGTCAGCCTGGGCAACCGGGCTGATGTGGACGAAGCTGATGCCATTGAGTATTTTAACCAGGATCCTCATACCAAAGTCATCGCCCTCTATATTGAAGGGGTCAAACGGCCCGTCTATTTTCTGGACGCCCTGGCCGCCGCCACCAAACCCATCGTTATCCTGAAGGCCGGCCGCACGGAACAGGGACGGCTGGCGGCCGAATCCCACACCAAATCCATGGCCGGCAGCGACGCTGTCTACGACGCCATCTTCCGGCGTTATAAAGTACACCGGGCTGACAGTGTCGCTGAACTCTATGATTTCGCCAAGATCCTGGCCTACTATCCCAAACCCAAAGGCAAGAGGCTGCTGAACATCACCAGCTCCGGTGGGGCTGCCATTCTGGCCATCGACGCCGCGGAAAAGTTGGGTTTCCAGACGCCGCCGCCGTCCCCGGAGCTGCAGAAGAAACTGCGGGAGATTGTGCCGCCCCACTGCGCCGTGGGCAATCCGGTGGACCTCACCGGCGATGTCATGAGCGATCCCGGCCTCTATATCCGGGTCATGGCTGCGGCTCGCCATGAATATGATAATCTGGTGCTGATCTTCGGCGATCCCATTCCCGAGGCCTCCCAGGTGGTGACCCCGGGACATCCGGAGCTGGTCATTTTCATGGGTGGCGCCGATGTTGAGCGTCAAGAGGTGCCCCGGATGCACCAGCGGGGCGTGCCCGTCTTTCCCACCCCAGAACGGGCTTTGACCGCCCTCCATCAATTCTTCCGCTTCGAGGCCGAGCCGGCCCCGGTGGAAAGAGCAGCAGTGACGCCGCCGGCCGCGCCCAATCTGACGCTCCTGCCGCCCGGCGAAGCGGCGGCCCTGCTGGCCAAATTTGGCATACCAGTGGCTGCCTGCCCCTTGGCCACCACGGCCGACGAGGCCGTGGCCCTGGCCGCCCAGTTCGGGGGACCGGTGGCCATCAAGATCGCCTCCCCTGATCTGCCCCACAAATCAGATATCGGCGGGGTCCGCCTGCACCTGACCACCGAGGCTGAGATTCGGGAAGAAGTGGACGACCTGCTGAAAACCGTGCTCATGCATGCCCCCAACGCCCGGCTGGACGGCGTCACCGTCTCTCCCATGGCCAAACCCGGCGGCCTGGAGGTCATCCTGGGCGTCTTCACCGACCCCCAGTATGGCCCCATCCTCATGTTCGGCCTGGGCGGCATTTTCACGGAAATCTACCGGGATGTGCAATTCTGTCTGCTGCCGGCCAAAGATGAAGAGTATTGGCAGTTGATCCGGTCCATCAAAGGCTATCCCCTGCTGGCCGGGGCCAGGGGTCAGGTTCCCAGAGACCAGGAGGCCTTGGTGGAGATCATGAAGGCCCTGGCCCGGCTGGCCACCGCCAACCCGCAGTTGGACCAGATCGAGCTCAACCCCCTACTGGTCTACGAGCGGGGGGTTTTCGCTGTGGACGCCCGCATCTATAGCCGCGTGAGCGGCTAGAGGCGGCGGCAAGGCGTCCCTGGCTATAAAACCGACGGCATTTTTGTGGGGCCAGCACAGTTGGCCCCATTTTTCTGGCCTGGGCGCACCTTGCCCTTTCTGGCACTTTCAGAGATAATATAGCGTTATAATAATCTGGGAGCAGATGCCATTATGGAGATGCGCTACAATCCCGCGGCCATTGAAGGGAAATGGCAGCGGTTTTGGGAAGAGCAGAATATTTTCCGGGTCAGCGAAGATCCCGACCGGCCCAAGTATTATGTGCTGGAAATGTTTCCGTATCCTTCGGGCCGGATTCACATGGGCCATGTGCGCAATTACACCATCGGCGATGTGGTGGCCCGCTACAAGCGCCTCCGGGGATTCAACGTCCTCCACCCCATGGGCTGGGATGCCTTTGGCATGCCGGCGGAAAATGCCGCCCTGGCGCATGGCACTCACCCTGCCACCTGGACCTATGACAACATCGACTATATGCGGCGGCAGCTCAAGTCCCTGGGCTATAGTTACGACTGGCGCCGGGAGTTGGCCACCTGCGATCCCGACTATTACCGGTGGGAACAGCTCGTCTTTATCGAGATGTTTCAGCGGGGTTTGGCTTACAAGAAAAAGTCGCCGGTGAACTGGTGCGCGCATTGCCAGACCGTCCTGGCCAACGAACAGGTGGAGGACGGCGGCTGCTGGCGTTGTAAACAACCGGTGGTGCTGCGGGAATTGGAGCAATGGTTTTTCAAAATCACTGCTTACGTCGATGAACTGCTGGATTTCTGCGACCGCTTGCCGGGTTGGCCGGAGCGCGTCCTCACCATGCAGCGCAACTGGATCGGCCGCTCCGAGGGGGCCCAGATCCTCTTTCCCCTGGAAGGCAGCGAGGACAAGATCACCGTCTTCACCACCCGCCCCGATACCCTTTTTGGCGCCACCTTCATGAGCCTGGCCCCAGAGCACCCCCTGGCCCTGGCGCTGGCCCAGGGCACCTCCCAGGAAGCCGCGGTCCGGGAATTTATCGACACCTGGAAACAACGGGATCGCAGCAAGGGCGTGGTGGAGGAGTTGGTGAAAGAAGGGGTTTTCACCGGCCGCTATTGTCTCAACCCGGTCACCGGCTGGCGCATGCCCATCTATGTGGCCAATTTTGTCCTTATGGAGTACGGCACCGGCGCGGTCATGGCGGTGCCGGCCCATGACCAGCGGGATTTTGAATTCGCCCACAAATACAGCCTGCCCATTGTCGTGGTTATCCAGCCGCCGGACCGGATCCTGAGCCCGGAGACCATGACCGCGGCCTACGAAGACCCGGGTATCCTGGTGAATTCCAAGAAATTTGACGGCCTGGCCAGCGAAGCGGCCAAAGAGGCCATCACTGCGGCCTTGGAGGCCCAAGGTTTGGGCAGCCGTACGGTCCACTACCGCCTCAAGGACTGGGGCATCTCCCGGCAGCGTTACTGGGGCGCCCCCATACCGATAATCTATTGCGATCAATGCGGCCTTCAAACCGTACCCGAGGCCGATCTGCCGGTGGTTTTGCCCCTGGACGTGGCCATTTCCGGGGAAGGCGGCTCGCCCTTGGCGAACGTGGCCGATTTTGTCCATACAACCTGCCCGAGCTGTGGCGGGCCGGCTCGCCGGGAGATCGACACCATGGATACCTTTGTGGAGTCATCCTGGTATTTCCTGCGGTATGCCTGTCCGGATTACCAGGCGGGCATCCTGGATCGGGACAGGGTGGATTATTGGCTGCCCGTGGACCAATATATCGGCGGCATCGAACACGCGGTGCTGCATCTGCTCTATGCCCGGTTTTTCACCAAAGTGCTGCGGGACCTGGGCTACATCAGCCTGGATGAGCCCTTCACCCGGCTGCTGACCCAGGGCATGGTCCTCTTGGATGGGGCCAAGATGTCCAAATCAAAAGGCAACGTCGTTGACCCCGATGAACTGATTCAGACTTACGGCGCCGATACCACTCGCCTCTTTTGCCTCTTTGCCGCCCCGCCCGAAAAAGACCTGGATTGGTCCGAGAAGGGGGTCGCCGGCAGTTTCCGTTTCCTGAACCGGGTCTGGAGTCTGGTGGTGGAGTTGGGTGCCCCCCTCGTCCAAGCCAAACCCTACCGGGGCGACGGCAATGAATTGACTCCGGAGTTACGCCGTCTGCGCCAGCGGGTGCATCAAACCATCCACCGGGTCACTGCGGATATTGAAGCCCGCCTGCATTTTAACACCGCCATCGCCGCGTTGATGGAATTGGTGAACGACCTGTACAAAGCCCGGGAAGAGCAGGGAGACAATGCCCTGGCCGACCCCGTTACCGCCGCCGTCTGGCGGGAGGCCATTGAGGCCCTGATCCTGCTCCTGAGCCCCATGGTGCCGCATCTGGCCGAGGAGGTCTGGCACCACCTGGGGCATACCACGTCTATTTATCTGGAAACCTGGCCGGAGGCCGATCCCGGGGCCATGGCCGCGGAGACCAAGTTGGTGGTGATCCAGGTCAATGGCAAATTGCGCAGCAAGATCATGGTCGCGGCCGAGGCCGGCGACGATGAAATCAAGGAGCAGGCTCTGGCCGATGCCCGTATTCAGGAACTGCTCCAGGGCCGGAGCGTTAAGAAAGTCGTCGTCGCCCGGCAAAAATTGGTGAATATTGTTCTCTGATCCACTCGGGCAAAATCCCGGCCCTTCTCTCGGGGTGAAAAATATCTCTTGCAGGCGTGGAATCACCCTTATGCCACCACGGTCGCAGAACTGGCGCCGCCACCCAAGGCTTGCTGTCGCCCGCTTCCTTATAGCTGTTCTGCTCCTGCTGCCGGCCTGCGGCTATCGGGTGGTGGGCGCCGAACCGGTCCACCCGGATAAACCGGTGGTGACCCTGGCCATCCTGCCCTTTGAAAACCGCTCCCTGGAACCGGGGCTGGAGACTATATTTGCCAATGATATGCTCCGGGCCTTTCAGGAGAGCCGGATCGTGCAGGTCAAGGCCGGTGAAGGCAAAGCCGATTATCTGCTCCAAGGCGTCATCAAAAAAATGGAGCATTCCTCCACGGCCTATCTGGACATTGAACGTTCCCTGATCCGGCGGGCGACCTTGACGGTGGAGATCAATCTGAAAGATACCCGCAGCGGCAAAATCGTCTGGAAAGGCACCGAGATCGTCCGGCACGACTACGTGGCCGATAAATATTACGGCATCGGTGAGGCCACCCGGGACCAGGGGCTGCGCCAGATGTCCGTCCGGTTGGCCCAACGGGTGCACGACAAGATCGGCCTGCTGTTTTAGCCCTGTAGGGTGGGCACTGCCCACCCTACTGTTTTAGGCACTGCCCACCCTACTGTTTTAGGCACTGCTTACCCTACTTGATTTTTTCCCTCATCCCTCTTCCCTGCTTTACCGGCTCATGGTCAGCGGCCGGACAAAGGTAACAATCAAGAGAAAAGCGTTGGCCAGGGCCACGCTGAGCAACATCGGCAGAAAACAGGCCTTGATGTAGCCCAGGAAGCTGATATGGTACCCGGCCTTTTCGGCCAGACCGACGGTGACCACATTGGCTGAAGCGCCGATCATGGTGCCGTTGCCGCCCAGGCAGGCCCCCAGGGCCAGGGACCACCACAGGATGCCGCTTTCGGCCCCGGGGATGGAGCTGTTCAGAAAAGCGACGATGGGCAGCATGGTGGCGGTGAAGGGGATGTTGTCAATGACGGCGCTGGCGATGGCGCTCACCCAGAGGATCATGATCACCGCCACGGTCAGATTGCCGCCGGAAACATCCCGCACCCATTCGGCGATGATCTGGATCAACCCCGTCTCCTCGGCCCCGGCGATGACCATGAACAGGGCAATGAAGAAGATCAGCGTCGGCCACTCCACTTCATGTTCCAGCATCTCGACGATATCCACCCGGGAGATGGCCAGGAGGAACATGGCGCCGGTGAGGGCGGCGATGGCCGGCTCCATGTGCAGGACCCCGTGGATGATGAACAGAAAGATGGTGAAGGCCAACAGCGCCAGGCCTTTAAGCGCCAGCCGCTTATCCTTGATGCGGTATTGCACTGCCATGAAGGCGATGGTCCGCTCCACGTCCTTGACTTCGGCCTGTTGATAAGCCGGTTTGTACCAGAAGAGATAATAAATCACCGTCAAAACCATGCAAACGGCCACAATAATGGTCAGATTGGTGACAAAGTCCATGAAGGTCAGATTGGCATAGGAGCCGATGAGGATGTTAGGCGGATCGCCGATGAGGGTGGCGGTGCCGCCGACGTTGGAGGCGAAGACCTCGGGAATGAGCAGGCTGAGGGGATTGACCTTCAGGGTGACGGCGATCTCGATGGTCACGGGAATCATCAGCAGCATGGTGGTGACGTTGTCCAGAAAGGCTGAACAGACCGCAGTCACCACCATGAGGATGGCGGCCAGGATAAAGATATTGCCCCGGGCCAGGGCATAGGACTGGTAGGCCAACCATTGGAACATGCCGGTCTTTTTCAGGACGCCGACAATGATCATCATGCCCATGAGGAGGAAGATGACGTTCATGTCAATGGCATGAATGGCGTCAGGAAACGACAGGATGAAATACTCTTTGTTGAATGTCCCGGCCGTATAGCTGATAAACAGCACCAGAACCGCGCCCAGCATGGCGGCTAGGGTACGGTGCATAAGTTCCGCCGCAATGAGGAAATAGACCAGAATCAAAATCGCGGCCGCCAGCCAGAAAGCGGGGGTTATGGCGCGCTGCAGGGTGAATTGGCTCTGAGCCTGGAACAGGGGGCGGCCGTCGTTATCTGCGCCCGCAGGCAAGACCGGCAGAGTCGTGGGAGCCAGCGGTTTCCAGGAAGGTTTGACGGCCGTCACTTCGACCCGGGCTGCCGGCAGGGTCCCGGCCGGCAGGAGGAAATCGGCCAGGAAGCTCCCTGACTTGTCCGTGATAATCGCCTCGCCGTTGGCCGGCGGCACCGGCTGGCCATTCACCAGTACCGTCACCGTCACTTCTTTCACGCCCTGACCCTGGGGATTTTTCATGGCCCCGGCCAGGCTCAAGTGTTCGCCAATGGTGGGGGCAGTTTGGCCCAGAGCGGGCAGCGCCGCAAACAACAGCATGATCAGAAACATCAGGGTTACAGCCGGGAACCGGGCTCTTGCCATGGTATTCCTCCTAATATCAAAAAGTTAATTCATTGCCGCCGAATGCCAAAGGCCTCCCGGGGTGACAGTCTCCGCCGGGAGGCCTTCGTGTTTGGCCGCTGCTCTGACTCTCCCGCCCTGCTGACGAAGAGGTCAAGCCAGCTATGAAAAATATTTCCTAATGGAAAAAAATATTTTTAATGGATGCCTGCTGGAGGGACGGGTCTCAGAGCCGCCCCTACGGGCTGTTTATGGGCGCACCGGCTGGAAAGCCGGTGCCACCATTTTGTTATGTTTATTATATGAGCCTTTTTCCCTCTTCCCTTTTCTTTGGCCCCTGACTCAGCCTGTTGGGAGGCTGATCCTGGTAGCGCCGATCTCCAGATCGGCGGCAGAGAAGGCCTCGTCGACCGAGAGGTTGGCGCTGCCCCGGGATTAATAAATTTTTGTCATGGCGTGAAGCAACGGCGGCCACGGGCCGCCCTATAAAACTGAGCGCTGCCGACCTGGAGACCGGCGAAGTGAGAAGCGCGGCCGATCAGGAGGTCGGCGTTGCCCTATTTAAGGAATGAGCGGCGGCCACAGGCCGCCCTATAAGACTTTTCCCTATTCCCTGCGTTAACGGCTCATGGCCAACGGCCGCACAAAGGTCACGATCAGCAGATACACATTACACAGGGCCACGGTTATGAGCATCGGAATAAAACAGGCCTTGATATAGCCGATAAAGCTGATATGATAGCCGGCTTTTTCGGCCAGACCCACGGTGACGACGTTGGCGCTGGCGCCGATCATGGTGCCGTTGCCGCCCAAACAGGCGCCCAGGGCCAGGGACCACCAGAGGATGCCGGTCTCGGCGCCGGGGATGGTGGTATTCAAAAAGGCGATAATGGGCAGCATGGTGGCGGTAAAGGGGATGTTGTCAATAAAGGCGCTGGCAATGGCGCTGACCCACAGGACCATGATGACCGCTATCGTCAGGTTGCCCCGGGAGACGTCCCGCACCCACTCGGCGATGACCTGGATGAGCCCGGTCTCTTCGGCGCCGGCAATGACCATGAACAGGGCGATGAAGAAGATCAGGGTGGGCCACTCCACTTCATGTTCCAGCATCTCCACGATATCCACCCGGGAGATGACCAGCAGGAACATGGCGCCGGTGAGGGCGGCAATGGAGGGCTCCATGTGCAGCACCCCATGGATGATAAACAAAAAGATGGTAAAAGCCAGGAGGGCCAAACCCATAATAGTCAGTTTGACGTTGGTGATGCGGTATTCTTCTTTCAGGTAGGCAATGGTTTTGGCAATATCCTTGACTTCGGCTTTCAGGTAAGACTTTTTATACCAATAGACATAGTAAACTGCCGTAAAGATCATGCTGACAATGATAACGGGGGTCAGATTCACCACAAAATCGGCAAAGGTCAGGTTGGCATAGGAGCCGATGAGGATGTTGGGCGGGTCGCCGATGAGGGTGGCGGTGCCGCCGGCGTTGGAGGCGAAGACTTCGGGAATCAACAGGCTCATGGGGTTGATCTTCAACGTCACGGCGATTTCGATGGTCACCGGGATCATCAAGAGCATGGTGGTGACGTTGTCCAGGAAGGCGGAACAGATTGCCGTCACCCACATGAGAATGACCGACAGGATAAAAATGTTGCCCCGGGCCAGGGCATAGGATTTGTAGGCCAGCCACTGGAACATGCCGGTCTTTTTCAGGACGCCGACGATGATCATCATGCCCATGAGCAGGAAGATGACATTCATGTCAATGGCGGCAATGGCGTCCTCAAAAGAAAGGATAAAGAAGCCCTTATTGAAGGTTCCGGCCGTGTAGCTGATAAAGAGGATCAGCGCCGCGCCCAGCAGGGCCGCCAGGGTCCGGTGCATCCACTCAGCGGCGATGATGACATAGACCAGCAGCAAGACGATCGTAGCGATCCAGAAGGCCGGGGTGATGGCCCGGTTCAAGGTGAAATTGCCTTGGCCCTGAAAGGTTTTGTTGCCGTCTCTGTCCACCCCGGTTTCAAAGACCTGAATGGCGGTGGGCGCCAAGGGCCGCCAGGAGGGCTTGCTGGCCGCCACTTCGACTTTTCCCCCCGGCAGGGTGCCGGCTGGCAGGATGAACTCGGCCAGGAAGCTGCCCGATTTGCCGGTGACGATCTCTTCCGCCTTCACGGTCTTGACGTGGTGGCCGTTGACCAGCACCTCTATTTCCACCTCTTTGACGCCTTTGCCCTGGGGGTTGTTGATGACCCCGGCGACGCTCAGCCGGTCCCCGGCCGGAGGCGCCGGGGCGGCCCAAGCGTTGGCGGCGCCCAGATGTCCCGCCGCAAAGACGAGTAGGACCATGATTGCTGACAGAAACAGTTTGGCTCGCATGTGCGTTCTTCCTTCTTGAACAGATGCTGGCCGGGGCAGTCAGGAGGCCACCCCGGCAGTCAGGTTATTTTCCCAAATATACCGGCATGCCCTGCAGCGGCCAGATGACATAAACAAAAATTGCCAGCGCTAACATCAGCACCACGTTGCCGATCCAGCCGTACGTAAAGAATTCGCCGGTGGTGAACTGCTTGGATTCATAGGCGATGGCATTGGGCGCAGCGCCGATGAGCAGGATAAACGGCATGCCGGCCGTGGTCAGGGAGGCAAAGAGGATGACATGGGGCGCCACATTGAGGTAGGGCGCAATAACCAGGGACACCGGCAGGGAGATGGCAATGGCCGCCACATTCATGATGAAATTGGTCATGAGCAGGACAAAGAAGGCGATGCCCAGGACAAAGACCAGCCAATGGGCATTGACGAACATGGACAGCCAATGGATGGCGATCCACTCCGCCGCCTTGGTCTGCCAGAGGCAGAAGCCGATGGACATGGCCCCGCCGAACAGGAGAATGATGTTCCAGGGGATGGTCTCCAGGTCTTCCACGGTCAGAGTCTTGGACAGGAAAAAGAGCAGCGTGCCCACCAGCATGATGCCGGCCCGGTCCAGGTCGGCAAAGGCCTTGGAGGGCGGGAAGGCCTTGAGGACAAAGAGCAGGACAATGGCCACGACGGTGACGATGACGAACTTTTCCTTGTTGCTCATGGGCCCCAGCTCTTTGGTGAGCTCCGCCGCCTTCTGGCGCAAGCCTGGTATAGTATCCCGCTCCGGTTTGAAGCAGACGATGATAATGAGCCAGATCAGGAAGATCATCAACAGGCCGATGGGGGCCATGTACCAGATCAACTCAAAGAAGCCCACATCCTGTCCGGTGAACTTCTTGAACATGCCGGCCGCGGCCACGCCCCGGGCCGCGCCCAGGTAGGTGATGATGGAACCGGCGCCGGCGGACCAGGCCATACCGATAAACAAACCTTTGCCGAATCGGGTGGGTTTGCCCGAATCATCGTAGAGGGCGTTAATGGCCATCAGCAGGGGGAAGGTGGCGGCGGCCACGGCAGTGTGGGCCATAATTAAGGTCATGAAGCCGATAACCACAAAGCTGCCCAAGAGGATGAATTTGGTCTGTTCGCCCACGATGCCCAACATCTTGTAGGCCATGCGTTTGGTCAGGCCGGTGGCGGTAAAGGACAGGCCAATGACCACCGAGCCGAAGATGAACCAGACCGAGGGGTCAAAAAAGTCCCGCAAGGCCTCGTTGGCCGAGCGGATTTGAAATAATACCTGAAACAGCCCGATGGCAATGGAGGTGGCGCCGATGGGCATGACCTCAAAGACCCACCAGATGCCGGCCATGAGGAAGAGGCCGATGGACATCTTCCCCTCCCAGGTGAGGTGGAAGACCTTGCCAGCCGGATCCTTGGCATCCGGCAGGCTGGGAATAAAATAAAAGAGGGTAAAAATTGCCAATCCCAGGACAATGAAAAAGATGCGGCGCCAGTCAATAACGCGTTTCGGGGGTGCCAGGACGATTTCTTCAGGCATTTCCGGCAGTCCGGCGCTCAACGGTGCTTTTTTGCTTTCATCCGCCATGTCAGTTAACCTCTCGGAATCACAATATCAGCCGCCGTATGGCTTAGTCGCCCAGGACGACGTCGGAAATCTCTTTAAAGAGCTCGTTCATGCGTACCATGCCCACCACCTTGTTGTCCTGGAGCACCGGCATCATGCCGACGTTCTCCTTGATCATCAGGAAGAGGGCCTTGGTGATGGGATCATCGCCGTTCACCGTCACCTTGATGGGGCTCATGACTTCGCTCACCGGCTTCTGGGAGGCCTCCTTCATGCCGGGGCCGAACATATCCCCCATGAGGACGGCCAGGGAGGGATCGGCCTTGATGAGGCCCTTGTCCTCGGCAAAGCGGGGCTCCAGCCCCCGGACCACGTCCCGCAGGGTCAGCATGCCCATGAGCTGATATTTTTCGTCAAACACCAACACGGCCCGGGGCTCGAAGCTGCCCTCAAACTTGATGGCCGCCTCCCGGACAATGGCCATGGCCTGCCGCAGGGTGAACCAATAGGGGATGTGGGGGTAATCCTCCAAGGGGATCATGAGATCCTTGACTTTCTTCTTATAAGGCATAACAACCTCCTTGTGTGGGGCATGTTTTTTTGCTTGTGGTGATGTACCGGCCAAGAACTGGCCTTCTTGGCTCTCGGCCAGGGAAGGGCTCAGATAGCGTCCCAGGCCCGCAACCTGCTGCACCGCCGCCACCAACTCTTCATGGGCCAGATACTTGAGGATATAGCCGTCAGCTCCGGCTTTGAGGGTTTCCCGGACAAAGCGCTTGTCAGAGTGAATGGCCAGGGCGACGATTTTCAGCGTCGGCAGGGCTGCCCGTATCTGCCGGAGGATTTCCAAACCGGAGCCGCCGGGCATCTCCATATCCAACAACAGCAGGTCCGGGAACCGCTGACCGGCCGCGGCAAGAATGCCGGGCGCATCCTCCGCTTCCGCCACGACCTGCAGGCTTGGCTGCCCGGCCAGGATAGAGCGCAGGCTTTGGCGCAGCGGCTCATGGGGCCCGGCCAAGAGGATGGCGATCGGTCTGGCGTCGGTGTTGGTGGACATGCTCATTGTCTGTCTGCGACTTTAAAAACCTTTCTCAGTTTGCCAATGATCCTATCGTCCGGCCGGAAATCTGTCTATTCACCAATCCCTAATATTTCGCTACGCAAACCCTAGTTTTTTATGTCGTCTTTGGAAGGTAATAGTAGAGCGGACCTCCAGGTCCGCAATGGACCTCCAGGTCCGCAATGGACCTCGGGGTCCACTGGGGGGTCAATGGCCGGGAAGCCCGTTATTGTTCGATGGAGGTCAATCCTTCGCGGATGGCGTACTTCACCAGGTCGGCTAGGCTGGCCAGACCCAGTTTGTCCATGAGCTGTTTGCGGTGGACTTCGATGGTCTTGACGCTGACATGCAAGGTATCAGCGATCTGGCGGGTGGAGTGGCCTTCGGCCAGGAGTTGCAGCACCTCCCGCTCCCGGGGGGTGAGGGTTTGAAAAGCTGAGGCATCGCTGTCGGCAAGTTTCTGGACATAATCCTCTACAACGATGCCAGTAATGTCATGGCTCAGGTAGACCCGGTTGGCCATGACCATCTGGATGGCGCTGACCAATTCTTCGGAGGCGCAATATTTCAAGAGATAGCCGGCAGCCCCGGCTTTGAGCATGCCTTTGACAAAGCGTTTGTCGGAATGCATGGACAAAGCAATGACTTTGGCGCCGGGCACCTCGGCGACGATCTGGCGGGTGGCCTCGATGCCGTTGAGTTCCGGCATGCCGATGTCAATGATCACCACCTGCGGCCTGAGGGAGGCGGCCAACTGGACGGCCTGCCGGCCGTTTTCGGCTTCGCCCACCACCTGCATCTGCGGATGTTGGCTCAGCAAGGCGATGAGGCCTTCCCGGACAATCTTGTGATCATCGGCGATGAGGATGCTGATGGCCATGGTGCAGTTACTCCGATCGCAAGGGAGCCCTGAGAGTGACGGTGGTGCCGTCAAAACTCGATTTGATGTCCATGGCCCCGCCGAAAGCCCGCAGGCGTTCCCGAATGCTGAAGAGGCCGAAGCCGAAGTCTTTATGGCCCCAACGGGAGCGCATGGCGGCGACATCAAAGCCCACCCCATCATCGTGGACGCTGATGTTGATCCGACCGTTCTCCCGGCGGACCACGACTTGGACCTCCCGGGCTTTGGCATGTTTGACCACGTTCATGAGTAGTTCGCTCACCGCCTGAAAAAGCAGGACCCGGACCTCATCGGCCAAGGGTTTGGGCTGATCATCATCCTCGAAAGAGGCGACCAGGCCATGCTGGTTCTGAAGCTCTTCCACGAGCCACTCCAGCGCGGCCTCCAGCCCCAATTCATAGAGAATGGGCGAACTGATTTTAAAAGTCAACGATTTGGTGTCCTGGATAATCTGTTTCAAGAGTTGCCGCACCTCTTCCAAAGCCGCAGACAGCGGCGCCTGGCTGGCGGCGGCGTCATGCAGCTGCCCCAGTTTGATGGCGGCGATGGCCAGTTTCTGACCGATATGATCATGCAGATAGACCGCGATCCGGCGCCGCTCTCTTTCTTCGGCCAGACAGAGCTGGGAAGTCAGGGAGCGCAGGCGGTCCTGGGCCTCGGTTAATTGGCTTTCCACCGCGGTGCGTTGGGCCAGCTCCTGACAGAGATAGGTCAGAAGTAAGGCCAGAACCACTATATTCAGGAGGAAGAAGCCCCCGGCCAGGAACAGGTCACTGCCATTGCCGGAAAATTCCGGGACCAGGGAGGCCCCCCGTTGAGCCAGCCGCAGCAGGAAGGCGCCTGAGACTATGATCGAACCGCCGGCAGCCCCCACGGCTGCCAGGATTTTCCTCTCCCCCAGCTGTTGCCAACACGGCCAACTCATTACGGCGCCTCAGCCCTTTGGTGATTGCGGTGGACTTTCAGATGAAATATTGTAGCACAGTTCCGGAAAAAGCATAGGGGCAAGGTTGGTATTGGTGTCGGCTCTGGTTCCTGTTATACTTCTCAGTGTATCCTTGGGCTTTGCTTTTGATGCTGGTTCTGCTATATCAAGGCAAGACAGGAACAGGGCCGGTCTTCGGACCGGTGAGCTCTTTCTCGTATGGAGGATAGGGTGAGTATGGTACAAGCAAAAACCGCTGCCGCGGCCAAAGTGGCCCTGGAAAATCTGCTCGCCGGGAACCAGCGTTTCATTAAAAGCGAACGGGCCCCCCGGGATTTCAGGCTACAGCGGGAAAGACTTCTCAGCGGCCAGAAACCCATGGCCATCATCCTGGGCTGTTCCGATTCCCGGGTCTCCCCGGAATTACTTTTCGACAAGAACCTGGGCGAAATCTTTGTCATCCGCACCGCCGGCCAGGTTCTGGAACCCACCAGTATCGCCAGCATTGAGTATGCCGTCGATCACCTGGGGGTGCCTCTGTTCATCATCCTGGGGCATGAAAAATGTGG
>CALGOE010000197.1 GCA_937958145.1 uncultured Desulfobacca sp. | reverse complement strand
AGTTTAAAAACTGTAATAAAGTATGCCCTTGGATTTGCCCTGTCAAGCGCTGGCGGCAAAACCCAAAATGATCCGCTAGATACGAGGCCTCCTGTGAATTCTCCCGAAAAACCTCTCAACCTGCAATCATTGCGGCTCGATCGGGGCGAAACGGAACTGCAGTATCTCCGGGCCCGGCGGCGGCGGGCTCTTTTGATCACTGGTATCGTCGTCCTGCTGGCCGCGGGGCTCCTGTGGCTGGTTTTCTCTGGCTCTCTGTTTGGCCCGACGGTCCAGGTGGCGCCGGTCATCAGGATTTACCCCTCCCAGGCCGTGACCCTGCTCAATGCCAGTGGCTATGTGGTGGCCCAACGCAAGGCCTCGGTTTCCTCAAAAAGTACAGGGCGCCTGGTTTTCCTGGGGGTTGAAGAAGGCAGCCGGGTAAAGAAAGGGGCGATTATCGGCCGCCTGGAGAATGACGACCTGATGGCGGCCCGGGACCGGGCCGCGGCCAATGTGAACGCGGCCAAGGCTTCTTTGGCCCAGGCCGAAGCCGAGTTGGTGGATGCCCGGCTGCAATATGATCGCCTGAAGACCTTGCTGGCCCAAAACCTCATTTCCCGCCAGGATTTTGATGCCGCCGAAGCCCGCTACCAGAAGGCCGTGGCGGGGGTGGCCAACGGCCGCGCTAATATCGCCTCGTCGGCCGCGGCGTTGGCGGAAGCCAGCATCGCCGTGGAATATTCCCTCATCCGGGCTCCGTTTGATGGTGTGGTGCTCACCAAGAACGCGGAAGTGGGCGAAGTGGTGGCGCCTTTTGGGGCGGCGGTGAATGCCCGGGCCGCAGTGGCGACCATGGCGGACATGGGATCCCTGATGGTGGAGGCCGATGTGGCCGAAGCCAATATTCAGCAGGTGAGCTTGGCCCAACCCTGTGAAATTATCTTAGACGCCCTGCCGGGGGTGCGGTTCCCGGGGAAGGTCCACATGATCGTTCCCACTGCCGACCGCAGCAAAGCCACCATTATGGTCAAAGTGGCCTTTGAGACCCTGGATGCCCGGGTCTTGCCCGAGATGAGCGCCAAGGTTGCCTTTCTGTCCCGGCCCTTAAAGCCCGAAGAAGAGCATCCCCGCCTGGTGGTCAGTCCGCAGGCCCTGGTCCAGAAGAATGGCGCCACCGTCGCCTTCGTGGTCCGGGAACAGAGGGTCCAGGCCGTACCGGTGGCGGTCGGCCCACCGCTGGGCGACCTGGTTGAGGTCCTGTCCGGGCTTCGGGAAGGCGAGCGGGTAGTCCTGCAACCCCCGAAAAGCCTGCAGAGCGGCGACCGGGTGAAGATCAAAGAAGGCTGAGATGGCTCCGGCAGAGGCGCCGCCCATCCTGGTGGCCATAGACAACCTGACCAAATCCTACCGCCGGGGGGCCCAGATCATTACGGTCCTCCAACACGTCTGTCTTAATATTCGGGCCGGCGAATTTTTGGCCCTGATGGGTCCGTCCGGCTCGGGGAAGACCACGCTTCTGAACCTGATCGCCGGCATTGACCATCCGGATGAGGGGACGCTGCGCATCGCCGGGGTTGACATCTCCCGCCTGAGCGAATCAGAGCTGGCCATCTGGCGGCACCGCAACGTGGGCTTTATTTTTCAGTTTTACAATCTGGTCCCGGTGCTCACGGCCCTGGAAAATGTAGAGCTGCCCCTTCTGCTCTCGGAACTGCCCCGCCGGGAGCGGCGCGCCCACGCGGAACTGGCCCTGCAACTGGTGGGTATTTCTGACCGCAAAGATCACTACCCCCGGCAGCTTTCCGGCGGCCAACAACAGCGGGTGGCCATTGCCCGGGCCATTGTGACCGATCCGGTCATTATTGCGGCGGACGAACCCACCGGTGATCTGGATAAGGTGTCAGCCCAGGAGGTTCTGGACCTGCTGACCCGCCTCAACCAGGAGCTGGGCAAAACCATCATCATGGTCACCCATGACCCCCGGGCGGCGGAACGGGCCAGCCGGCTGCAACATCTGGATAAAGGGGTGCTGAACGCCTGTGCCGTCGATGGCTAGCGGACGGCACAAGCGAACAAGACCGAGACCGGGCGCTCATTATGTTTAAACTGATTCTGCGGAATAGTCTGCGCCACCGTCTGCGCACCGCCCTCACTATCCTGGGGATGGCCATCGCCATCCTTTCTTTCGGCCTGCTGCGCACGGTAGTGGATGCCTGGTACGCTGGGGTCGAGGGGGCCGCCGCCGACCGCTTGGTCACCCGCAACGCCATCTCCCTGATCTTTCGCCTGCCCTTGGCCTACCTGAATAAAATCAAGGCGATCCCCGGGATCAAACGGGTGGCCTACGGCTACTGGTTCGGCGGGGTCTATATTGATGAGAAAAATTTCTTTCCCCAGTTTGCCGTCGAGCTCCATAATTATCTGGATATTTATACAGAATTCAAGATCCCGCCGGAGCAGCGCCAGGCTTTGTTGAAAGAACGCAATGCCTGTGTGGCCGGCCGCAAGCTGGCCCAACGCTTCGGTTGGCGGCTGGGGGATATCATCACCCTGCGGGGCACCATCTTCCCCGGCAACTGGGAGCTGGTGCTGCGGGCCATCTATGAGGGGGCTGAGGAGACCACCGATGAAACCCGCTTTTTCTTTCATTGGGACTATGTCAATGAGACGCTGGTCAAGAACACCCCGGCGGTGGCCAACCAGGTGGGGTGGTTCATCTCGCAGGTGGAGGATATAGAGCGGGCCCCGCTCATTGCCGGCCAAATTGATGACACCTTCCGCAACTCGCTGGCCGAAACCCTGACGGAATCCGAAAAGGCCTTCCAGATGGGTTTTGTCTCCATGACCAAGGCCATTGTTATGGCTATCCAGGTCGTCTCCTACGTGGTCATTGCCATTATCCTCATTGTGTTGGCCAACACCATGGCCATGACCGCCCGGGAACGGCAGGAAGAACACGCGGTGCTGAAGACCTTGGGCTTCCAGGGCCGTCATCTGGTGGCCCTCATCGCCGGTGAATCCGTGGCCATCGCCCTTATGGGCGGCATCGTGGGTTTGATTGCCATCTTTCCCGCGGCCCATTACTTCCGCACTGCCCTGGGCAATTATTTCCGGGTCTTCACGGTGTCGGATGAAACCCTGCTTACCTGCCTGGTGATCGCCCTTATCGTCGGCCTGCTGTCGGCTATCTTCCCGGCCTGGCGGGCCGCCCGCCTCTCCATCGCCGAAGGGTTGCGGCGCATCGGCTGACGGATACAACGCTTACCGATAGAACTAACAGGATGTTGAAAAACCCTCCCCTCAATTCCGGGTATGTGAAAAACCGTAAGTTTCGGCTTTTGGCGAAGCCAACAGCCCCTGTTGGGGCTGGGGGAGGGGTCGTAGGGGAGGGGGTACCGGCCTTCGGCCCCTGGCCCCCTTCCCTACAAACTACAAACATTTCTTCAACAACCTTCTAAGGCCAAGAATCGCAGTCCCGCGCTCTCGCGGCCGGGGGCCGGGGAATTCGCTTGACTTCATGGTGATGATATTCTAAATTTCATACGTTATCGACACATCATGAAGAAATCAACTCCGGGACTCGAAGCCTCCGCGCTGCATCATCCTGTCCAGAACCTTGCTTAGGGTAGTTTCGGGTCGGTGCCCCCTGCTGCTGTTGCCGGCCGGGGTGTCCCGGTGAGGAATAAGCATGCAAGACGAACCCACTCTTATCCGGCAGCGCCGGGAAAAAATCCGGGCTCTGCGGGCGGCGGGGATTGAACCTTTTGCCAACACCTTCCGCCCCCACCATCGGGTGGCCGACCTGATCGCCGCCTACGGCCACCTGGACCAGGGGGAATTGGAGAAGCTGACCGCAACTTTTAGTCTGGCCGGCCGCCTGATGCTCCTGCGGCAGTTCGGCAAGGCCACCTTTTTTCATTTGCAAGACGAGAGCGGGCGGCTGCAAGGCTATATTCAACGGCAGGAAGTGGGGCCGGAGGCCTATACTTTTTTTAAGCAGTTGGACCTGGGGGATATTATCGGCCTGACCGGCCGGCTGTTCCGCACCAAAACCAATGAACTGACCCTGGCGGTGCAGCAGTTTGTGCTGGTGACCAAAGCCATCCAGCCGCTGCCGGAGAAGTATCACGGCCTCACCGACGTGGAGCTGCGTTATCGGCGTCGGTATGTGGACCTGATGGTCAATCCCGAGGTCAGGGAGGTCTTCCGGCGTCGGTCCCGCATCATCCGGTTTCTCCGGGATTTCATGGATCAACGGGGCTTCCTGGAAGTGGAAACGCCCATGATGCAGCCCATCCCCGGCGGCGCCACCGCCCGGCCGTTTCAGACCTATCATAACGTTTTGGCCATGCCTTTGTACCTGCGCATCGCGCCGGAGCTCTATCTGAAGCGGCTTCTGGTGGGGGGCTTCCAGCGGGTCTTTGAGATCAATCGCAATTTCCGCAACGAAGGCATCTCGACGCAACACAACCCCGAATTCACCATGATGGAGTTTTACCAGGCCTACGCTGAATACGAGGATCTGATGCGCCTCATTGAGGAGATGGTCGCGGCGCTGGCCCAGGACCTCTATGGCACCGGCAGGATCACGTATCAGGGGCACGAGATTGACCTGACCCCACCCTGGCGCCGGCTGGCCATGGCCGAAGCCTTAACGGTCGTGGGGCAGATCCCGGCCGAGATCGTCCGGGATCGCCAGGCCCTGATCAAGCTGGCTCTGGAGCAGGGGGTGACCTTGCGACCGTCGGAAGGCTATGGCCGCGCCATGGCCAAACTCTTCGACCTGCATGTGGAGCCAAAGCTCATCCAACCCACCTTTATAACCGCCTTTCCTATTGAAATATCGCCCCTGTCCCGGCGCTGTCAGGATGATCCGGAATTGGCCGACCGCTTTGAATTGTTCATTGCCGGCAAAGAGATCGCCAACGGCTTTTCGGAACTGAACGACCCGGAAGACCAGCGGCAGCGTTTCCTCAAGCAGGTGGCAGCCCGGGAGGCGGGCAATGAAGAGGCCCATTTCATGGATGAAGATTTTGTTCTGGCCTTGGAATATGGCATGCCGCCGGCGGCCGGGGCCGGGATCGGCATTGATCGCCTGGTGATGCTCCTCACCGATTCCCCGTCCATTCGCGATGTCATCCTCTTCCCACAGCTGCGGCCGGAGGGATAAGGCCGATGCCCTTTGAGCACCTGGTGGCCTTCCGTTATCTGCGGGCCAAACGCAAGGAAAAATTTATTTCCCTGATTTCCTTTATCTCCATTGCCGGGGTGGCGGTGGGGGTCATGGCCCTGCTGGTGGTCATCGGCGTCATGACCGGCTTTGATCAGGACCTGAAGAAAAAGATCCTCAGCGTCAATGCCCACGTTATCCTCATCAAACCGGGTTACAGTCTGGAAGATTACGAATCCGTGGTGCGGGAGGTGGAGACCGTCCCGGGGGTGGTGTCGGCCAAACCGTTTATTTATACCCAGGTCATGGTCTCCGGGCCGGGCAGCATCTCCGGCGGCGTGATCCGGGGGCTGGATCTGCCGACCATCGAGAAAGGCGGCCCCCCGTCCCTGGAACTGCAGGCCGGCTCCTTTCACAATCTGGCCTTGGAGCTTGAGGGGGAACTGCCGGAAGTGGCCTTGGGCAATGAGCTGGCCAAGAATATCGGCGCCACCGTGGGCAGCCAGATCAAGATTATATCGCCGTTGGGTACCCTGACCCCCATGGGGCGGATGCCGAGGATCAAGAATTTTCAGGTGGGCGCCATCTTCCACTCCGGCATGTTTGAATTCGACAATACCCTGGTCTACGCCAGCATTCCGCAGGTCCAGAATTATCTGGGGATTGAGGGAAAGGTGACCGGCCTGGAGATTCAGGTTAAGGACATCTACAAAGCAGACCAGGTGGCGGCAGCCATCAAAGACAAACTGGGCCCGGCCTATGATACCCGGGACTGGATGCGCCTGAACCGCAGCCTCTTTGCCGCCTTGAAGCTGGAAAAGATCGCCATGTTCATTATTCTGACCCTGATCGTGCTCGTGGCGGCGTTCAACATTACCAGCTCGCTGATCATGTTGGTCATGGAAAAAACCAAGGATATCGCCATCTTAAAATCAATGGGGGCCACCCGCCGGAGCATCATGCAGATCTTCATGCTCCAGGGGGTGATTATCGGCGCCATCGGCACGGTCATCGGCCTGGGCCTGGGCCTGGTCCTGGCGGCCATCCTGAAACGGTATGAATTCATCAAATTACCCAGCGACGTCTATTATATTTCCACCTTGCCCGTCAAGATTGAGATCCTGGATGTGGCCCTCATCGCCGGGGCGACGATGCTGATCAGTTTTCTGGCGACGCTCTACCCCTCCTGGCAGGCCTCCCGCCTGGATCCGGTGGAAGCCATCCGTTATGGTTGATCATGGCCTCGGGGCGCGGTTGCCGGGGGAGCTGGCCCGGCGCCGGCGAGGGGCAGAGGCGAGAACCTGTAGATCAGACTTGATATGACAGAATTTGATCCGGCGGCGGGGCCTCTGATTCAGGCCCGGAATATCGTGAAATCGTTTGTCTCCAACGGCAACCGGGTGGATGTCCTGGATGGCGTTGACCTGGAAATCCAGGCGGGGGACAGTGTGGCCATTGTCGGCGCCTCTGGGGTGGGCAAGTCCACGCTCCTGCATATTTTGGGCACGCTGGAACGGCCCACGGCCGGCCGTCTCATGTGGCACGGCACTGACGTTTTTACCTTGAATGATGAGCAACTGGCGGCTTTCCGGAATCGCCGCATCGGTTTTGTGTTTCAATTTCACCACCTGTTGCCGGAGTTTGACGCCCTGGAAAACGTCATGATGCCGGCCCTCATTGCCCGCTGGGCCCGGTCCCAGGCCCAGGTGCGGGCTGAGGAACTCCTGGTGCAACTGGGGTTGCAGGATCGCCTGCACCATCGGGTCGGGGCCCTGTCGGGAGGCGAGCAGCAACGGGTGGCGGTGGCTCGGGCCCTGGTCATGGCGCCCGATGTCCTGATGGCTGATGAGCCGACGGGAAATCTGGACCCCCGCAGCGCTCGGCAGATTCATGAACTGCTGGCCCGCCTGAACCGGGAAAAAGGCTTGACAACCTTGGTGGTGACCCATAATCTGGAACTGGCGGCGCTCCTGTCCTATCAGATAACCATCCGCGACGGCAAAGTTATCAGACTGCCCAACGACCAGCGATGAGGTGGCAGACGTGAAAAAGGTCTTTTTGGCAACCCTTCTATGCCTGCTGGCAACCGTCCCGGCCAGGGCTCAGGATATTACGGTCAAAAGGGTGGCAGTCCTGCCCTTTGCCCTGCTCAGCAAAGAGCCTCTACCGGGCGTGGTCGAAAAAGTCCAGGATACCATTATTGCTCATCTGGAAAAAGAGGGCTTTGGGGTCGTCAGTAAAGAAGACCTGGCCCGGGAGATCGGCGCCGGTCCGCCGCCAACCGGCTCCGCCGCCGCTGATTTGGGGCGGCGCCTGGGAGCCGACGCCATCATCACCGGTTCCATTCTCAAGATTGGGCCAACCGTGGCCATTGAAGGTCAACTTGCTGATTTAACCGGGAAACTGCCGCCAACC
>CALGOE010000196.1 GCA_937958145.1 uncultured Desulfobacca sp. | reverse complement strand
CATGCCCATTGCCGCCAAACTGGTGGCCGACCTCCTGTCAACGGCGGGCGCGCAGCGGGTCCTCACCATGGATTTGCATGCCGGTCAGATTCAGGGCTTTTTTGATATCCCGGTGGATCATCTCTATGCCAAACCTGTGCTTCTGGACTACATCAAGCAAAATTTTGCCCCTGATCTGGCCATTGTCTCGCCGGATACCGGCGGCGTGGAGCGGGCCCGGGCCTTTGCCCGCCACCTGCAGGGGAGCCTGGCCATCATCGACAAACGCCGGGACGGCGCCATCGTCTCGGGCATGACCCTGATCGGCAATGTCTGGGGGAAGGAGGCCGTCATCATCGATGATATGGTCAACACCGGTGCCACCCTCAGCATGGCCGCGGAAGTATTAATGCGACACGGGGCCCGGGCCGTCCATGCCTGTGTGACCCATCCGGTTCTGGCCGGAGATTCGGTGATGACCATCAAAAACTCCCTGCTGCGCAGCCTGGTGACGACGGATACCATTCCCCTCTCCCCAGAAGGAGCCGCCTGTGATAAAATCAAGGTGCTCTCGGTCGCACCGCTTCTCGGAGAAGCCATCAGGCGGATTCATCAGCAGGACTCGGTCAGCTCCCTCTTTGTCTGAGCCGGCAGTTTTTTCTTGGCGGCTGGTTTCCCACCGAGTTATTCTCTGATACAAATAAGTGACCGACGGTTGGAAGTTTCTTTGTCTGCCGGCGGAGTCCGGGGCACCGCCGATTGTCGTCAGGTGGATGAGCGGAGGGGGTCTGCTCTCTGACCTTCTCCCCTTCAGCCCGCTGCCGGCGAGCAATCAAGCCGAAGTCAGGCGGCCCCGGCAGTGCATCGTTTCACCCCCTGCCGTGAGTAGAGATTTTACAGGCGTTCTTCTGCCCGGCGAGGGAAAGAGCGTCATCAGGACAACGGCGCGGCCCCTGCGCCCGGTCGCGGCTTGACGGGCACCAGCGTTCGCTTTGGCCCCCAGCGCCGCCGCTTACCCCCCGGGCAGAGGCCATCCGGTTTGAGGACATAGTAAGGTGCATCTGTTTATCGGCTTGGGCAATCCAGGATTACGATATAAAAAAAGTCGTCACAACATCGGGTTTCAGGTCATTGAATTGCTGTCCAGCCGTTGGGGCATCAGCCTCAATCGGCAAAGCTGTTCGGCCCGGTGGGGCCAGGGCCGTTTCGCCGGTCAACCCGTGGTCTTGGCCCAACCTGATACCTTCATGAACTTGAGCGGCCGGGCGGTCTTTCGGCTCATGGCCTATTTTGAGGCCAGCGCTGCCGATCTTCTTATCATCCATGACGATTTGGATCTGCCCCTGGGGCGGCTGAAGTTCGTCGCCCGGGGCGGCGCCGGCGGACATCGGGGCATCGCCTCCATCATCCAGACCCTGCACACCACTGAATTTGTGCGTCTCAAGGTCGGCATCGGCCGCCCGCAGTTGGGCGAAACAGTGGAACAATTTGTCCTCAATCCCTTCTATGCCTGCGAAGAGGAGCAGGTCCAGGCCATCCTGGCCCGGGCCGCCTCGGCCGCGGAAGCGGTCCTCCTGGCCGGCCTGAGCCGGGCTATGAGCCTCTACCACGGCCCGGCCGGCATTCCTGAGGAACATCGGGCTTCCTGACCGGGCAGGAGTCCTTGGCCAGCAAAACGGGGGAGGACTGCCACTTACTCTCCGGTCCAGGCCCTGGCAACGCTCTGCCGGTTTCAGGGAATGTGGCCCCTGGCACCACTCTGCCAACCCCGATGCGTGCCTCGCACAAAGCCAACGATGCGGGATTTTTCTCCACAGCCGGTTACGGGCAGGGGGTTTGACTGCATTGCTTATTTATTGCCACCTGGGAGATCTTAAACATGGCCGCGGAAAAAAACGGTGATGACGACCGGGAACGCCTGAGTTGGCGGGAAATCGACCGCCGGCGGGATGGGTCCCGCCATGTCCGGCCGGAACCCAAACCAACGGGCCGGCGCCAGCAGCAACAGGAAAAGGTCCGCCGGGAGGCCTTGAAACAGGCTGAAGCCCTGTTCGCCGGCAAACAGCAGCGGCCGGCCTACAAGAAAGCCCTGGCGGCCCTGGAGGCGCAACGGGCCACGCCGGAATTCCAAAGCGCCGCCCAAAAGTTTCTGGCTGAATTCGATCTTCCCGAAGATTGGCGCGGACTGATGCTTTTTCTGGATTATGCCGATCCAGCCGTGGTGGGATCGGCTCTGGCCCGTTTACAGCAGTTGGCCGCCAAGGCCAGCATGATCGAACTACAGGGTTTAAAAGGGAAATTGCGGACCCTGTCACTAACCTCCCGAGACCGGGAGATAAAAGCCCAAGCCGCGGCCTTGCTGCAAAGCCTTTAACATCTCCTGGTGAATTTTGGGCCAAGCCCGGAACCCCAGCGGGGGCCGGGCGGCTGGCCCCATGCTTAGTGATCCCAGACAACCAGCTATCTTAGCAGCGGAGACCAGTCCATGATGCGTCCCTTTCTCCTCTTTTTGGCCGTAGTGCTCCTCTGGCTGCCGGCCTGCGGCAACGTCCTCTATCCCCGTTTTGAGTCCCAGATGTGGTCCAGCTATTTTCATCTGCAAGAGGTCAGGCCCGGCATGAGCAAACAGGAGGTTATCTCGAAAATGGGGCCGCCGCGGGTGACGGAAGAGGGCGCCAAAAGCGGTCTGAGCGTATTGATGTACCAGACCCACACCATGGACTCGGAAGGCAGCGAAACCATTCGCGGCGGCCTGACGCCCTTGGTGTTCCAGGATGACCGATTGGTGGGCGTGGGCCAGCGGGCTTATAATCGGGCCATGGCCTTCCCCAATAGGGATGCCGCCACGCCTCCCTACGTGCTGCCGCGCTGAAGGTTACTGCACCTCTCCGGCCAATTGACCGCAGGCGGCGCTGATGTCGGCGCCCCGGCTCTCCCGGATGAGGGTGGTATAGTGGGATTGGATCAGGATCTCCTGGAAGGCCAGGACCGTCTCGGGGTCAGGGGCCTGGAACGGCAGATCGGGGTGGGCAGTAAAGACGATCAGATTGATTTTCGCCTTCAGACCCCGCAGCAGGCGGGCCAAGGCTCGGGCGTGAGCCGGGGTATCATTCACCCCCCGGAGGAGCACATACGAGAACGTGATGCGCCGATGCGGCGGCAGGGGAAAAGCTCGGCAGGCATCCAGCACCTGGGCCAGGGCATACTGCCGGGCAATGGGCATGAGGCGGGCGCGCAAGGCATCGTCGGGGGCGTTCAGGGACACGGCCAGATTCACCTGCACCGCCTGTCCCAGCGCCGGGATCAGGGGCGCCAGACCAACCGTGGACACCGTCACCCGTCGGGAGGAAAAATTCAGGCCCCAGGGCGCCAGAATGATAGTCAGGGCCTTGACCAGATTGGCGAAATTGGCCAACGGTTCGCCCATGCCCATAAATACCAGATTCGTTATGGCCGGCTTGGCCGGGATGAGGGCGCGGACCGCTAAAATCTGATTCACGATTTCGGCCGGGCGCAGATGGCGGCGGAACCCTTTCTGGGCCGTCAGGCAGAAACGACAGCCCTGGGCACACCCCACCTGGGAAGAGACACAGAGGGTGTGGTGGTCGGTCTCCGGAATGAGGACACTTTCAATGACCTCGCCGTCGCTCAGGCGGAAAGAAAATTTCTCGCACCCGTCGTGTGACCGCTGCCGGGCCGCCAGCGCCAAGTGACTGAGGGTCGCCTT
>CALGOE010000195.1 GCA_937958145.1 uncultured Desulfobacca sp. | reverse complement strand
ACGGAAGATGTTGTCGATGAAGAGGAGCACGTCCTGGCCTTCTTCATCCCGGAAATACTCGGCCGCGGTCAGACCGGTTAAAGCCACCCGGGCCCGAGCTCCCGGCGGCTCGGTCATCTGACCGTAGATCAAGGCGCATTTGGGGAGAACGCCGGAGTGTTTCATTTCCAGATAGAGGTCGTTGCCTTCCCGGGTCCGCTCGCCCACGCCGGCGAACACGGAGATACCACCATGGTGCATGGCGATATTATGCACCATTTCCATCATGATAACGGTCTTGCCAACGCCGGCGCCGCCGAACATCCCCATCTTACCACCACGGGGGAAGGGGACGAGCAGGTCGATAACCTTGACGCCCGTTTCCAACACTTTTACGGTGGTGTCCTGGTCCACGAAGGACGGGGCCGGACGGTGGATGGTGTAATAATGTTTGGCTTCCACCGGGCCCATGCCGTCCACGGGTTTGCCGACGACGTTGAGCACCCGTCCCAGGGCTTCGTGACCGACGGGCACGGCAATGGGTTTGCCGGTGGCCTTCACCGGCATGCCGCGGACCAGACCGTCGGTGGTGTCCATGGCGATGGTGCGGACGACATTGTTGCCTAAGTGTTGGGCTACTTCGACGACCAGGTTGTCTTCAGTGTCGTCGATGGCCGGGTTGGTGATTAATAACGCATCAAGAATATGGGGAAGTTGACCTTCCTCAAATTCCACGTCCACAACCGGTCCGATGACTCGGGTAATCCTGCCGATATTCATAAAATAAAATCCTCCTCAGAAAGCGCTTAGCCCTTCAGGGCCTCGGCGCCACCGATAATATCCATCAATTCTTTGGTAATGGCCGCCTGCCGGGCCTTGTTCATCACCAGGGTCAGCGAGGTGATCATTTCTTTACAGTTGCTGCTGGCATTATCCATGGCCGTCATGCGGGCCGCATGTTCACTGGTGGAGTTTTCCAGGAAGCCCTGATACACCGAGACGTTGATATACCGCGGCAGCAGGTATCCCAAAAACTCATCCGCAGCCGGTTCGGTGAGATACTCCTGGGTTGGGCCGGCGGCTACGGCGGTATCCGGGACGATGGGCAGCAATTGCACCATGATCGGCCGCTGGATCACCATGTTGATGAAGTTGGCATAGATCAGATAAACTTCCTGGACTTCCTGGGTGTTATAAGGGGAGACCGCGTCCCGCCCCACGGCCTGGGCATTGGAATAGTCGAATTTATTCCAGACATCGACGTAGCTCTGCCGGATATTATATTTCCGCCGGCGGAAATAATCCCGGCCTTTGCGCCCCACGGTGGTCAAGACCACCTCAATGCCCTCGGCCTGTTTTTGGCGGATGAACTTTTCCGCCGCCGTGATCAGGTTCATGTTAAAGCTGCCGCAGAGGCCGCGATCGGCGGTCATGAGGACCAGTTGCACCTTTTCCACTTTTTCCGCCTGTTGGAAAAAGGGATGGGCCTCAGGCTCCACCCGGGAAGCGATGCTCGCCAACATCTGCCGGAAAGCTGCAGCATACGGGCGGAACTGTTCCATGCGGGTTTGCGCCCCCCGCAGTTTGGCCGCCGAGACCATGTTCATGGCCTTGGTGATCTGCTGGGTCTTTTTAACCGCGGCGATTTTTTGTCTGATATCTCGTAATGTTGCCATAGCTTACACCCTCCTCGATTTCCGGTGAGCGCCGGTCATCAAGCGGCCAGGCTGGCTTTGAATTCAGCCTTGAAGGCCTCCAGGGCGGCTTTCATCTTGGCATCCAGATCGGCGTTGATTTCCTTGGCTTCCTTCAGGGTAGTAAAGATCTCGGGATGTTTGTTGCCGATGTATTCGTAGAGTTGTTTTTCGAAAGCACCAAGTGCATCCACCGGCAGGTCATCCAAAATGCCCCGGGTGCCGGCATAGAGGATGGTGATCTCTTTTTCCATCGGCAGAGGCTCATACTGAGGCTGCTTCAGGATTTCCACCAAACGGATACCACGGTTCAACTGGGCCTGGGTGGCTTTGTCCAATTCGGAGCCGAACTGGGCGAAAGCGGCCAATTCACGATACTGGGCCAGATCCAAACGCAGCGAACCGGCCACCTGTTTCATGGCCTTGACCTGGGCGGCGCCACCGACCCGGGAAACCGACAGACCGACGTTGATGGCCGGACGGACGCCGGCGAAGAACAGGCCGGGTTCCAGATAGACCTGACCGTCAGTAATGGAGATAACGTTGGTGGGGATGTAGGCCGAGACGTCGCCCTGTTGGGTTTCGATGATGGGCAGGGCCGTCAGGGAGCCGCCGCCTTTTTCATCATTGAGTTTGGCCGCCCGTTCCAGGAGACGGGAGTGGTTATAGAAGATGTCACCGGGATAGGCTTCCCGTCCCGGCGGCCGGCGGAGCAGCAGGGAGATCTGCCGGTAGGCGGCGGCCTGTTTGGACAGGTCATCATAGATAATCAGGGCATGCCGACCGGAATCCCGATAATATTCACCCATGGTGCAGCCGGCATAGGCGGCGATGTATTGCAGAGGTGCAGGTTCGGAAGCGGTAGCCGAGATGACGATGGTGTGCTTCAGGGCATCATAGCGTTCGAGCGCGTCCACGACCTGGGCCACGGTAGATTTTTTCTGACCGATGGCGACATAAATACAGATGACGCCGGAGTCTTTCTGGTTGATGATGGCATCAACACACAGGGCGGTCTTGCCGATCTGGCGGTCGCCGATGATCAATTCCCGTTGGCCGCGGCCGACCGGGGTCATGGCGTCGATGGCTTTGTAGCCGGTGTACATGGGCTCGTTCACCGGCTGCCGTTCGATAACGCCGGGGGCTTTCAGCTCGATGCGGCGGAATTCCTTGGCTTCCACGGGGCCTTTGCCGTCGATGGGATGGCCCACCGGGTCCAGAACGCGGCCCAGACAGGCTTCGCCGACGGGCACTTCGGCGATACGGCCGGTCCGTTTCACCAGGTCGCCTTCTTTAATGTGGATGTCCTCGCCCAAGATGGCGCAGCCGACGTTGTCTTCTTCCAGGTTCAAGGCGATGCCGAAGATGCCGCCGGGGAACTCCAACAGTTCCATGGCCATGCATTTTTCCACGCCGGAAACCCGGGCGATACCGTCACCGACCGACAGGACGGTCCCGGTCTCGGCTACTTCCACCTTTTTTTCGTAATCCTTGATCTGGGATCGAATAATTTGGCTGATTTCTTCTGCTCTGATTTCCATTTAAGCAACCTCACCTCTTATCAAAGTTTCTTTTAAACTCTGGAGCTGGGTCCGCACGCTGCCGTCAAGCACCAGGTCCCCCACATGGGCCACGATACCGCCGATAATGGCGGGGTCTTCGGCCACTTCCAAGACCACCGTGCTGTTGGTGATCTTTTCCAGGGCCTGACGGATGCGATCCACCATCGCCTCGTCCAACGGGGTGGCCGAGGTGATCTTGGCGCGGCTGATGTTCTCCAGCTGATCGACCAAATTTTGATAGACTTCGTTTATGGCCATAATGCCATCGATACGGTTTTTATCAAACAGGAGCTTGAGAAAGTTGCTGACCATGGGGTCCAACTGGATCATGTCCAGGATTTTGTCGAGGACCCGACGGCGATCGTCCCGGGCATACATCGGATTGACGATGGCGTCTTGCAACTCCGGTTCCCTCTGCAGCAGGTAGGCAAAGGAGCTCAGCTCCGCCCCATATTCCTTATACTTGCCATCCTCCTTGCCGATACTCAGCAAGGCTTTGGCGTAGCGACGTGCCAGAGATAGATTAATCAATGAGCTTCCACCACCTTTGCTAAGTAATCATCAACCAACCGCTGTTGGTCTTCAGGGACGATCTTGTCGCGGACAATCTGCTCGGAGAGCTGGACCGCCGCCTCGACGATTTCCCGCTTGAGTTCAGCCGCCGCCTTCTTGGTTTCGGCGGCAATGGTCATGGCCGCCATGTCTTTCAGGCGTTGTGCCGCCTGCTCGGCCTTGGCGATAATTTTGGCTTTTTCCGCTTCGCCTTCGGCAATGTATTGCTGAATGATCTGCTCCCGCTCGGCGGCGACGGCTGCCAACTGGGCCTTGGCTTCTTTCAGGGCCCTCTGGACCCGGATTTTTTGGGTCTCCAAATCCTGAATTTCGGTGCTGATGTCGGTCCGCCGTTTGGTGAAGAATTCTCTGATGGGCTTGGCTGCCAATTTGTAAAGGATGGCCGCGAAGACCACGAAGTTGACCGTCCGCCAGAGCAGGTCATCGAGTTTGGCCGGATCAATGGCACCATGTCCGCCTTCGCCACCGCCAGCCCAGGCTGTACCTGCCAGAACGAAGCCGGAAACCAAACCAACCCAGAGGCCACGGCGTTTCAGGCTGCTGAAAGATCCAATCCTCATGCCACTTCCCTCCCCAAAATCTTAGTAGCCAGGTCGAGGGCAAAGGATTCCACCTGGGGCCGTAACGCCTCCCGGGCGGCGGCGACATCGGCTTTGATTTTTGCAATCATCGCCGCCATTTCTTCATCCGCCTCCGCCTTTGCCTTTTCCATCAGCCCGGCTTCCACGGCGCTGCCTTCTTGCTTGATCATGTCGCGCTTGTTAATCCCACTCTTGCGAGCCGCCAGCAGCTCACTCTGGATGTCTTGGCGCACGCCCTGCTCCGTCTCGGTCAGCGAGGAAATATCGGCCTGCATGCCAGAGATCAAGTTCTGGCGCTCCTTGATTATTCCCCGGATAGGACGGAACAAAACCATGTTCAAGAGAAAGACCAGGAAGAGGAAATTGGCAATCTGCACAAACAACGTCCAATCAATGTCAATCATCTACTGGCCACCTCTTATAACGTTTTGTAATTCCTAAAAAAATGAATATGTGAACTTTTATGCAAAGTCAATTTGCATTATTACCTTTTTTTGGCCGTCCTGTCAAAGGTTTTTTTAAAAAATCGGCCACCCCGCAGTCGCTTTTGGCGGCTGGCCGTCGCTGGGCGAACAACGAATTGAAAATATTCTTCTTATCTGTACGCCAAGCCGATGGCGACCTGGAGCCGCCACCACATTCCGACCACTTAAGCGGTGGGCAGGCGCCGGCTTCCCCGGTCCGCGGGGACCTCAAAGCAGAAGTCACCTTGAAAAGAGGATATTATTAGTTTTATTCATAGGTTAATCCTTGATGAAAAAATCACAAAGTTGGTTTCGCAAACAAAAACTGGCGCATCCGGATGTTCAGCAGCAGGCCGATGCCTAAAAAATTGGCAATGAGGGAGGAGCCGCCGTAGCTGAAAAAGGGCAGGGGGATGCCCACCACCGGCAAGAGGCCGGTGACCATGGAGATATTGATAAAAATCTGCCAAAAAATCATGGCGGTGATGCCCACGGCCAGCAAGTTGCCCAGTCGTTCCCGGCAGGAACGGGCAATGTGCAGGCCCCAGAGAATGAGGCCCAAATAAAGGACAATAAGCAGGACCGACCCGACGAAGCCCCACTCTTCGGCAAAGACGGAAAAAACGAAATCAGTGTGCTGCTCCGGCAGGAAATTCAGCTGGCTCTGGGTGCCCTTCAGGAATCCTTTGCCCCAGAACAGGCCCGAGCCCACGGCAATCTTGGATTGGATGATATGGTAGCCGGAGCCCAGGGGGTCCTGCTCCGGGTTCAGGAAGGTGAAGATGCGTTGTTTCTGATAATCTTTTAAAAAATACCAAAAAACCGGCGAGGCGGCGATAAAGCCGACGAGCAGGGTCACCAGAATGTGCCAGCGCACACCGACAAACAGGATCATCGTCGAGGCCACGGCGGCGATCAGCAGGGCACTGCCCAGGTCGGGTTGTTTGCCCACCAGACCGAAAGGCACCAGCAGCAGCAGGCTGGGAAAGGCCAACTGCCGCCAGGTTAACGGCTCGAATCGTTCCTGCCGGTAAAAATGGGTGGCCAGGGCCAGGATCACTCCCACTTTGGTCAACTCCGAGGGCTGAAAGGTCAGCGGCCCCAGGACCAGCCACCGTTTCGAGCCGGCCACCACTTTTCCCACGAGCATCACCGCTACCAGGAGCAGGATGCTCAACCAGTAGAGAGGGTAGGCCAACCGCTCCAGGCGGCGATAATCGAAGGTGGTCATGGCAAACATGAGGACCAGACCGATGAGCAGCCAATAGATCTGTTTCACATAAAGGGGCGTGGAACGGTCGCCGGTCTGGTTCAGGCCGGCGCTGAAAAGATTAATGATGCCCAGGGATACTACGGCCAGAACCAGCAGGATGAGCAGCCAATCGATATTTTTCAGGAGACGACGGTCAATAATCATGCAATAGCTTCGGTCAGGCAGTGGCTTGGCGTGAAAGAAAATCTTGTCGGGAAAAACATAAGTGATGGTTCAGGCCGCCAAGCTGAGCAGCCACAAGTCAGGGATTGACCGCTGCAACCCGATGGCGCAGGGCCTCTTTGATGGTCTGTTGATCGGCGTACTTGAGATCGCCCCCCATGGGCAGGCCATAGGCGATGCGGGTGACCTGCACACCTCGGCTTTGGAGTTCCTGGCTCAGGTAGGCGATGGTTGCTTCTCCCTCCAGGCTGGGGTTCAGGGCGAGGATGACCTCCCGGATGCCTTCGGGTTCCAGCCGCGCCAGCAATGGGGCGATATGCAGATCTCCGGGGCCGATATTGTCCAAGGGAGAGATGAGCCCGCCCAGGACATGGTAGGTGCCCTGGAAAAAGCCTACCCGCTCCAGGGCCAGCAGATCGCCGGGGTCGGCGACGACGCAGATCTGGCCGGTGCTGCGGCTGGCATCGGCGCAGATGGGGCAGAGTTCCTGATCTGCAAAGGCATAGCATCGGCGGCACAGGCCGATCTTTTCCTTGAGCTCTGTTAAGGCCCGGGCCAGGTCGTTTACCTCCTGGGCCGGGGCCCGCAGCAGGTAGAGGGCCAGCCGCGAGGCGGTCTTCTCACCGATGCCCGGCCATTTACTCAGGGCTTTGATGACGTTTTGCAGGGGAGCCGGATAGAAGCTGCGAGCCATGGATGATAACTCAGCTTGGTCGCCAAGCCTAAAAGAGGCCGGGTATTTTCAGGCCGCCGGTCAGTTTCGCCATCTCGGCCGAAACCATCTCCCGGGAGCGGTTCAGGGCATCGTTGATCGCCGCCAGAATAAGATCTTGGAGCATTTCGGTATCATCAGGATTGACCACTTCCGGGTCGATGCGCAAGGACAGGATCTCCTGACGACCGTTGGCTACTACCTCCACCATACCCCCGCCGACCTGGGCGGAGACCGTGCGATTCCCCAATTCCTCCTGCATTTCCAACATCTTGCTTTGCAGCTTCTGGGCCTGTTTCATCATGTTGCCGAAGTTTTTCATCTATTCCTCCTCTTGGGGAGCCGGGGCCGGCTTGGCGGTCGGGAGCCAATGGCCGCCGAAGATCTCCTGGGCCAAGGGTTTCAATTCTGTTAAGGTTAATTGACGTTTGGATGGCACGAGACGCAAAGGGCGGGTCTCGGCCGGAACCGGGCCGATGGCCACCCGATAGCGACTGCCAAAGAACTGTTGGACCAGATGCTGGAGTTGCTCCTTTTGCTGCTCTGGGGCCGAACGCCAGGCCGGGGTGGGGGCAACCAACAATACCCCGTCTTCTTGTCCGAGCAGACGGCTGCCGGCCAATCTGCCGGCCAACGGGCCGGCATCGTGTTGCTCCAAGAAATGTAAAAAAGCCTGCCACCGTGCATCGTCTATGGGAGCGTCGTCAGCAGGTGGCACCGGCGGGGCGGCGGACCGGGACGGGGTATTTTCGGGGTGAGCAGGTTCTAAAGCCTGAACCGTCGGTATTGGCGGCGAGGTCTCCCGGGGCTCCGGGGCGCTGGTTTCCCGGTACGGCCCCAGACGGGCCTCCAAGGCTTCCAGTCGGGCCAACCAGGCTGGCAGGTCCAATACAGGTTCCAGACTGACCAGGCGGAGCAGGAGAATCTCCAGGGAGAGCCGGGGCTGGGGCGACCGCCGCAGTTCCTCTTCGCCTTTGATGAGGATGCTCAAAAGATTGAAGAGGTGGGCCAGGCTCACCGACTGAGCCAGCACCTGCAGACTTTCCCACTCCTGATCGGCGATATCAACCAGCCCCCGCGTTTCCGGCCCGAGTTTGGCAAGCAGCAGATGGCGGCTGAAAATCAGCAGGTCCTGATAAAACCGGCGCAGGTCGTGGCCATGCTCATGGCATTCAGCGATGATGTCCAGGATTTTGGCGCCCTGCCGCTGCAGGATGGCCTCCAGGGTCGCCAGCAGCAGGCGGCGATCGGTGACTCCCAGGATGCGGGCGATTTCCGCCGGTCCCACCTCCGGGCCGCCGAAGGTAATGACCTGATCCAATAATCCTTGGGCATCCCGCATGCCACCCTCGGCCTCCTGGGCGATGAGCTGCAGACCTGCCGGCGCCAGGGACCAGCCCTCCCGCTGGACCATTTGCGTCAGGTGTTCCTGAATCGCTGCTGTGGTCAGCCGCTTAAAATCATAGCGCTGGCAGCGGGAGAGGATGGTAACCGGCACTTTGTGGGCTTCCGTGGTGGCCAGAATAAAAATGGCGTGGGCCGGGGGTTCCTCCAGGGTTTTGAGCAGGGCGTTAAAGGCCTCCTTGGTGAGCATGTGCACTTCATCGATGATAAAAACCTTATAGCCGCCATGGGCCGGCAGATATTTGATGTTTTCCCGCAGCTCCCGGACTTCATCAATGCCCCGGTTGCTGGCGCCGTCGATTTCCAGCACGTCCAGACTGTGACCCAGGGTAATCTCCTGGCAGGACTGACATTGGTTGCACGGCGTTGGGGTTGGGCCCTGGGCGCAGTTCAGAGCCTTGGCCAGGATGCGGGCCACCGAGGTCTTGCCCACACCCCGGGGACCGCTGAACAAAAAGGCATGCGCCACCCGTCCCGAGGCCAGGGCATTCTTCAAGGTCCGGGTCACATGCTCCTGCCCCACCACCTCGTCGAAGGTTTGGGGGCGCCATTTACGGGCTAAAACCTGATATGACATGGGTTCTAATGGTCGGCTGGCCTTGTGGCAGTGATGCTGGTCATCAGGGGCTGCGGCCACCAGATAACCTGGACGGCAGGCAACGACACCTGTACACTAACTATTTTGTATCATTAGAGAGCACCCTTTAGCAAGTGGTTTCCGGGGCTCGAAGATGCACCCTTCGGACCGGCTGTGAAGCGGCGGTCGGGAAAAGCGATGAGAACATTACAGACTGATCAAATGACAACCGTTGGCAATCAGGCCATGATAAAAAAATAAGAAATGGACACAAACCCTAGGTCTGGACTTATGGGGGCGTGATCGGCCGTCGGGGTCAAAAGGTGAGGAATTATGGCGTTTTCGAATGTTGAAGTCTTCGTTCTCTTCGGATTTTTGTCTGTCTTGGCGATCTTCCTGATCGGCATTCTCATGGCGTTGCTGTTCGTTCTGAAGCGCTTGCCGTCAGGAGATCTGACGGCGGCGGTAGATCGCCAGGGCGAACTTCTGGACAAGGGTTTGGCTCGGTTGGAGCAGGTCGTGCGGGATGAGATCGGCCGCAACCGGGAGGAGTTTCTGGCCAGCGCCCGGCGGGATCGGGAGGAACTGGCCGCCTCGTTGACGACATTTGCTCAGAATACTCAGGTGCTCCTCCTTAATTTGCGGGAGACCCTGGATCAGGCCGGTCAGGTCCTCAGGAGCGAAAACAGCGCCAAATTGGAACAGATCCGGGAGGAAAGCGCCGTGGCCGCCAAACAGCAGCGGCAGGAATTGGGGCAGTCGCTGCACCATTTCAATGCTTCGGTCCTGAACGGTATGACCGAGATGGGCCAACTGTTCAAAGAACAGATGGAATCCTTCGCGCGCCAGATGCAGCAACTGACCGCCAGCAACAACCAACAACAGGAGGCCTTGCGTCAGGTGGTGGAGACGCGGCTGCGGGAGATTCAGGCGGATAATGCCAAGCAATTGGAGCAGATGCGGGCCACGGTGGATGAGAAGCTGCAGGGCACCCTGGAGCAACGATTGGGCGCCTCCTTTCAGCAGGTCTCAGAACGCCTGGAACAGGTCCATAAGGGCTTGGGGGAGATGCAGAGCCTGGCGACCGGGGTCGGCGACCTGAAGCGGGTCCTGACGAACATCAAGAGCCGGGGTGACTGGGGCGAAATCCGCCTGGAAACCCTCTTGGAACACGTCTTGGCACCGGAGCAGTTCGCCAGAAACGTTAAATTGGGTGAGATCGGCGGCGAAGTAGTGGAATTTGCCCTGCGTCTGCCGGGTCCGGGGGATGGTGCGGAGGTCTGGCTGCCCATCGACGCCAAGTTTCCCCTGGAGGTGTATGAACGTCTGGTGGCGGCCCAAGAAGCGGCCGAAAGTCAGGCGGTGGCCCAGGCCGGGAAAAATCTGGCTGCCGCAATCCGCGCCAATGCCAAGATGATCAGCGAGAAATACCTGCGGCCGCCTCGGACAACCGACTTCGCCATCATGTTCCTGCCCACCGAGGGCCTCTACGCCGAAGTTTTGCGGCAGCCAGGACTGGCGGCGGCGGTGCTGCAGGAATTCCGGGTGGTCATGACCGGCCCCACCACCTTTGCCGCCCTGCTCAACAGCCTGCAGATGGGCTTTCGCACCCTGGCCATCCAGAAACGCTCCAGCGAAGTCTGGCGCCTGCTGGGAGCAGTCAAGACAGAATTCAGCAAGTTTGGGGACATACTGGCCGGAGTCAAAAAGAAACTGGACCAGGCCTCTCACACCATGGACGACGCGGCCCGCCGCTCCCGGGCCATTGAACGACGCCTCCGGGAGGTGGAGGCCCTGCCGGAGGCCAGCGCCAGTCTGGAGATCGAGACCTGAAAGGCCGGACTCCCCTGGCCGGCACATATTAAGCAGGCGATGCAAATTCTTCCGAGGAATATTATTTTTCTTGACATAATTCGTTCAGATAACTAAATTTTCGATGATTCCAGACCAAAACATTTCTGCTGCAGGGATGTGAAAGCTTGTCATGTTTCAAAAATTGACGAAAATGTTCTAAAAAATGAACAAAAAGATTGAGCGTGGCCGCTGCAGACAAAATAAATGAATACAATCAATGAGTTTTATAATTCAGATGGTTGGCATTTTAGTTGCATAAAATAACTGCATATTCATGATATGGATCAATAAGGAGAGGGAAATATGAAAAGAATATTACTGCTGACCTTGATGGCGGTATTGCTGGTGGGAGCGGCGGTCTGGCCGGTGGGGGCCACCGTCGTCCATCTGGATGGCATTGCCAATGCCGGCTGGTATGCCGACGACCTTACCAAGGCCCATCTTTATATCGCCAACGCCGATGTGCCAGGGACGTATTATTATCAGTGGACCTACAGCCCGGTTGACCCGCTGCCGCTTTGGTCATCCCGGCAGGAACTGGCAGATGATCTGGCCGACGGCGTCCTGTTGAACAACACGGTGGTAGGCAACTGGCGAGTGGAATCGGCCGGGGATGTGTTCGGCAATCCCGCCGCTGCCATCTGGAAAAGCTTCAACCTGGCGGCGGGAACGTACGCGCTGCGTTTGACGGCTGATTCCCGGGCCTATCAGCTCAATGAATTCCTGTGGCCCAACGAAACTGCCGGTTCGCCGGTCTGGAACGCCTATGTGCAGATGTATGCCGTTTATGCGGACAATACCACCGGGTCCTTCAATTTCGGTGACTGGTCCGGCCACCGCAACTCGGAAAGCGAGGTCCTGGACTATTACCGGCAGTTCGTGGACGGCACGATTATCAATCTGCCGCAGGCGGCCGTGATGTATTTTTACCTCAATGACTATAATGCGGTGGATAACGGCGGCAGCGTGACGCTGGCCCTCAGTCCCGTGCCACTGCCAGGAGGTCTGATGCTGTTGGGCGGTGGTCTCGCGGTGCTGTGGGCCTGGCGACGCCGCTAGATCAGCTTGCCAAACACCATGGGCGTCCTTGGGGGCGCCTTTTTTTATGCCAAAAAAATATGGCCGGACTCCCGGAAAGCCCGTAAGGCGGCAGGGGAGGAGTGCAGGCGCCAATCGCATTCTTTATCAATCTGAAACCAAACCAGCGCCTGAATCTTATCAAATTGAGAAGGTATAAGGCCCAGGGTCTCTCTGATCCAGGCCGCTTTGTCGCCCCCGGCTTCGGCGCAGCCCACTTCCGCCAACATGACGGGTTTGCCCGGGGCCAGGGTGAGCAGTCGGGTATACGCCTCGCCGAAAATCTCAACAAAGCTTTGCCATTGTGACCAGGGCTGGGAAGTGCCCCAGTTATAACCGTCCAGGCCGAGCCAATCCACCTGGTCAACGCCCGGGAAGTAGCGTTCCAGGCTGTTGGTTTCGGTATGCGGCACTGATTGGGCATAGGGGCACCAGACCCAGGAGACATTATTGGCCCCGGCTGCGGCAAAGCGAGCCCGCAGATGACGCCAGACCAAAGGAAACAGTTCCGGGGCGTTGCCATTCACCGTGCCGCCCCAGGGATACCAGTCGCCGTTCATCTCATGCAAAGGGCGCAGCCAGATGGGACCCGGACAACCGGCCAGGGCCTGGGCCCAGGTATCGATGTAGGGGTCAAAGGCACCGCTCAGGAGACGGACCAAGGCGAAGTCGGGTTGAGCCGCGGGATGACGCCGTTCCTCAGTATTCTCCGGCAATTTCCAGGGTTCCCAGGTAATCAGGGGGATAAGACCCAGGCGATGGGCTTCCTGGATGAGATGGGGATAGGGGGCGGCGTGGGCTGATCCCCAGGCCTGATACCAGCTGATGATCTCTATGGGAACCCCCAACTCCTCGGCCCAGGCGGCAACAGGGCCCAGGCGGGGCGGGCAGCCCGGATCATAGAGGCCGAAGCGGCGGCAGGGTGGACTAGAGTCCATAGGAACAATCTGACGCTCCCGGCCTTGGCCGCTAACGCAGCCGCAGCAGCAAGAAGGCCCCGAGGGTGGCAATACAAATGAAGAGAATGAGCCCCAAGGTGTTGTTAATGATATCCATGGCCGTAAAACTGTCGGGTTCAGCTTCTTTTTCCTGCCACCGCACCGGACTGAGGGCGGCGACACAGATGCCGGACAGGGTCCAGATGGCCCAGATGCTCCAGGCATAATTGAGAAGCAGGAACTCGGTGAAACCGCGGCGCCAGAAAAAGCCATAGACAATGGCAGCCACATTCCCCAGGATAAAAGCCAATTGGGGCAGAATCGCCAGGATCGCCGGCCGCGGCGGCCGTTGGTTATTTTCCTTGACGGTCACCCGATAAGGGGGTTTGCGCCGCCGATAGCGCAGGGCCTGGAACGTCGACCGGATGAAGACCGGGAAGAGGCCGGTCCACATCTGATAAGCCTGTAAATACGGGGTGGGAAAATTCAGGATGCCGTAGGCGATGGACATACAGATAAAGGCCGGAAGCCGGTGCCAGATGTAGTCGGGTACCGGCGCCGTCAAAACAAAGGTTTCGGAAAAAATGGTCCAGATGGGCACCAGGAAAAAGATCGGCATCACAAAGCCGGAGACCAGATAAACGAAACCCAGGTTGAAATACTGCATTTTTTGCTTGAAACTCAAGCCCCGGCGGAAGAAGGGACTATCCCAAAAAATCAGGCGCAAAGAGTCCGTGGCCCATTGGCCCCGTTGGCGGTAGACCCCCCAGATATCCGTGGGGGCCGTGCCGATGGTCAGGGAATAGTTGTAATAAACCGACTTCCACCCCCGCTGGTGCAACAACATGGACGTATGGACATCCTCCACCAGGTTCCACGTACTGAAGCCGCCGATTTCCTCCAAGGCCGCCCGCCGGTAAATGACGCCCGAACCGCAGGAGAAGGCCGCGTTATCAGAATCCTTGCCCGATTGCATGACATTATAAAAAACCTTATCGGTGTTGCCGAAAGGATCACCTTTGGGCACCAGGAAATTCTGCTTGCTCTGCACAAAGGCGATCTTAGGGAGGCGGAAATAGCCCACCAGCCGCTGTAAAATTTCCGGTGAGGGTACCTGATCGGCGTCCAGGGTCAGGATGAGGTCGCCGTGGGAGTGGGCGAGGCCATAATTCAGGTTGCCGGCTTTGGCGTCCTCGTGCGTTTCCCGGGCTAAATACTGAAACCCCAGTTGCCGGGCCAAAACCGCCAGGGCTGGATTGCCTTTGTCATCCAGCAGGTAGAGGGTCTTGGGTTCGTAGTCGATGGCTGCCGCCGCCTGCATGGTGTTCCTGACCATTTCCACCGGTTCGCCGCAGGTCGTGATAAAGACATCCACGGAGAAAATCCGATCGGCTTTGATGCCGGCCGGATCGTGGAAACGGGGATACCAGGAGGTAAAAGAAAAGCTTTGGAAGAGGAAGAGACCGATGCACTCAGCCAGGAAAAAAGGCACCGAAATGTACCAGGTCTCCCAGTTGATCCGAAAGGCGTGCCAGATAAGGTAATATATTCCGGTAATTAAGGTCAAGATGGTAAAGAATTGGGACAGGAGGCGGCGGGTACGATCCTCCCTCTCTTTAAAACGGCGATACGGTTGGCGACCCCGCAAATCACGCCATAATATCTTGAAATGGCCCATTATTTCATGAAAAAGCATAGCGGCGATTCCCGATAATTTAATAGGCTGTTAAAATATCGAATCATATTTAGTAAATATTAAAATCGATATGATACACCCCCAAAGATATTGCGCGCCTGATACGAGGTCGTCAGGCCATTATCTCTGTCATTTGCATTGAGATAGGAACCGACCACCCGCAATGCCACATCTTTTGTAATCAGATAATCCATTTCCACCACACCGATAAATCCGGGATGCCCGGTAGTCTGGTTAAACAGCATATCGGCTTCCGCGGCCAGTTTGAATTTCTCTCTCCAATTGTTCTCAAAGACCAGGCCCACGGAGTGGTTTTTGAAGGCGTTGGGATCCCAGTAGAGCTGAGCGTATCCCGGCGGCAGATTGGCCAAGGCCGCAGAACGCTGCCGGTAGTCCATGAAAAAGAAGGAGTATTTGACCTTGACCAGGGGATCCAGCCAAAGACGGCAGGTCAGGGTGGTGCCGCCATAGGTGCGGTGATTGCCGTCCGTCAGAACGCCGCCACTGCCATACAGGGTAAGTGTCCAGCGGCTGAGGAAGTTCTGATAGCCCCAGAAACTGATTTCTTGGAGTTGAATGCGGCGGGTGATGGCCTGGGTACTGGAGGCGCCGAAGATGTTGCTGGACCACAGCGATACCGGATCGATGAGGAGATAGCGGAAACGTTCAAATTCGGCAAAATCATCCAGCATGCGCCCGTAAGGGCCTTTAAAGGGGCCATAATAATCGATCATGTCATGATAGGCATACGAAAGTGACAGCCCCGTATGGGGCGTGGCCTGGTAGAAGACCCCCGCCCTGGCGTTGCCGGTGGTCC
>CALGOE010000194.1 GCA_937958145.1 uncultured Desulfobacca sp. | reverse complement strand
TCGCCGCAGCCGGACATCAATTGGGAGAGGAGTTTGGCCTACTCTGGGGCGATGGGGGATCTCCCAGCTCAGCGACGATCAACAGGTCCAGTGGGGCCAGGTTCAAGAGGGTCTAGCCCCATCTGCCGGTTTTATGGGCCGCCGGGAGAGTGGCAAAGAAGTCCTCGCTGGTGGTGAACAGGACTTATATTTGGCCGGGCAGATCTTGACTACAAGGGCAATGGCCAGCTGGGTTTTGCCCAGGCCCACGGAGCCGGGAAAGAGAAGTTTTGTCTTATTCTCCAAAAAACCAAGGAATGACCAGCTGCTCCGGTAGCGCCTGGCCTTTTTTCCAATGCGGGCCATGGCCCACTTGTTCAATCCCTGCCGCCGGCCTTGGCGTCCGCCATGCAGGTTTGGAAGCACGTCATAAGTGGGCCGGATGGGCGGTTGGCCCCCGGCTTCCTAATTAGCCGAAGCGCCCGGTGATATACTCCTGGGTGAGGTGGTTGGCTGGATTCGTGAAGAGGGTGGCCGTGGCGGCGAATTCCGCCAGTTCGCCAAGGTAGATGAAACCGGTATAGTCTGCCACGCGGCCGGCCTGCTGCATATTGTGGGTGACGATGATAATGGTCACCCGGTTTTTCAGGGAGATGATCAATTCCTCGATCTTGGCGGTGGCGATGGGGTCCAGAGCTGAGGTCGGCTCGTCGAACAGCAGGATCTCCGGGTCCGTGGCCAGGGCCCGGGCAATACACAGACGCTGCTGCTGGCCGCCCGAGAGGCCGAAGGCCAGATCGTTTAAGCGGTCTTTGGTCTCCTCCCAGAGCGCCGCATCCTGTAATGCCGCCTCCACTTTGTCCTGCAGGACGGAGCCCTTCACCCCGCGCAGGCGCAGGCCAAAGGCCACGTTTTCAAAGATGGATTTGGGAAAGGGGTTGGGCTTTTGAAAGACCATGCCGATGCGCAGGCGGATGGCCACTGGATTGGTGGCCGGATCAATAATATTCAGGCCCTCGGGATGCAGGATAATCTCCCCTTCGTAGCGATTATGGGGGTAAAGATCGTGCATCCGGTTGAAGCAGCGCAGCAGCGTGGTCTTGCCGCACCCGGAGGGGCCGATCAGGGCCGTCACCTGGTTCTGGAACAGGGTCAGGTTGATATCCTTGAGCACCTGATTGCTGCCATAGTAGAAATTGAGATGGTTCACCTGGGCTTTGGGAATTTTTTCGGCGGCAGCGGTTGGGAGGGATTTCAGCTCCAGGAGGCGGGTTGGAGTTGCTGCGGGCGTCTCCTCGGTAACACTGGAGCGGCTCTTGTAGCCATACATGGAATTTACTCCCCGAATTACCATTTAATCCGCTGGCGCATGCGGTAGCGGATGTAAATGGCCAAGGCATTAAAAGATAAGGTCATCACCAACAGGATCAGACCGGTGGCCGCGGCATTCAGATGAAATTCTTTCTGGGGCCGGGATACCCAATTGAACATCTGGATGGGCAGGACGGTAAATTTGGACCAGATCCAATCCAGGGAGAGAAAGGGCGGCGTGGCCTGGATCGGCGTCGGGGGTAAGAAGGCGATAAACGTCAGGGCGCCGATGGTAACCAGGGGCGCGGTCTCGCCGATGGCCCGGGACAGGGCAATAATGACCCCGGTGGCGATGCCGCCGGTGGCATAGGGCAAAAGGTGGCTCCAGACCGTCTGCCACTGGGTGGCCCCTTGGGCATACGAGGCCTCCCGGATGTCGGCCGGGATAGAACGGAGCGACTCCCGGGTAGCCACAATGATAATGGGCAGCACCAAAAATCCCAGGGTGAGCCCGGCGCTTAAAATACTTTCCCCCAGGTGAAATTTGTACACGAACAATCCCAGGGCCATCAGGCCGTAGATAATGGAAGGCACTCCCGCCAGGTTGGCGATATTAATTTCAATAAAGTCGGTGAACCAATTTTTCCCGGCGTATTCTTCCAGGTAAATGGCGGCGGCAATTCCCAAAGGAATGGCGGCGCCGGCGGTGACCACCATGACCGCCAGGGTGCCTACCCAAGCCGATAAGATCCCGGCTTTGTTGGCAAAGCGGGAGGGGAAAGAGGTCATAAACTGCCAATTGATGCGGGTGGCGCCATCCACCGCCAGGTCCACCAGGAGCGCCAACAGGGTCACCAGGCCGACGCAAGTGCAGAGTATACCCAGCACATTGAAAAAACGGTCCTGCCACAGGCTTCTGGAAATAAGCGTTTCCAGGTTGTTCATGTTAATAAAACTCCCGGTATCTGGTGCGCAAGATATAGCCCACGATATTGAACCCCAAGGTCATGAAAAACAGCGTGATCCCTGCTGCGAAAATGGAATGATACTCGAGGCTGCCGTGGGGCAGGTCTCCCAAGCTGACCTGGACAATATAGGCGGTAACGGTTGCGGCCCCTTCCAGAGGGTTTAAGGTCAGATTGGGCTGCATGCCGGCGGCGATGGCCACAATCATGGTTTCGCCCACCGCCCGGGAGATGGCCAGAATGTAGGCGGCGCCGATGCCTGAGAGGGAGGCGGGCACCACCACCCGCAGGGCGGTCCGGAGGCGGTTGGCCCCCATGGCATAGCTGCCCTCCCGGAGCAGCATGGGCACCGCCCCCATGACATCCTCACTCAGCGAACTGACATAGGGGATGATCATGATACCCATGACCAGGCCGGCGGCCAACATATTGAAGGCCGGCAGGCCGGGTATGAGTTTTTGGAGCAGAGGAGAGACAAAGAGCAGGGCAAAGTAGCCGAAAACCACGGTGGGGACGGCACTGAGCAATTCCAGGACCGGTTTTAACACTTCTCGCACCACCGTGGGCGCAAACTGGCTCAAATAAATGGCAACAATGGTCCCCACCGGCAGGGCCACGCACAGGGCAATAAAGGTAGTGACCAGGGTGCCGCTGATCAGCGGCAGGATGCCATAGCGGGGGTTGGCAAATAAGGGAGTCCACATGGTATCCGTCAGAAATTCCAGCAGGGCCACCTGGCGGAAAAAGACCGCGGATTCATAGAACAGCGTAAAGACAATGCCCACAGTGATGAGCACCGACGACGCGGCCGCCAGGAACAGCAGGATTCTTATCAGCCGGTCCACCACCAGGGCCAAGCTGATCCGGGCGGCTACTGGCCTGGGCACGGCAGTAGTTTGCGGCGCCATTTCCATCCTCTTTCCTCGGGGATTATCCCTCTGCCGTATCCCCGCTCGATCATTATTTGGCCAGTACACCTTAGATTAGCAGAACACTGCCAACAGCCGGCTTTTTCTCTTGCCGGGAGCGGGCCAACCCCGGAACATCCATCCAGTGCCCCTTGGGAAATGACGGCTTTATCCAGGCAAGGAAGAATTGCCAGGAAAAATGTTTATCGTAGGGGGCGGGTCTGAGACCCGCCCCTACGAAAACTTTCCGGATGAGCCCTCTCCGACAGATTCCCGGTATTATTCCTTCAATTCCCGTTTCAGCACCTCATGGATGGTCAAGCCCACCTCCGGGGTGCCGCCGAAGACGGTGCCGGTCTTGCCGGCCTTAAACCGTTTCATGGCCGCCTCATAGGCCTCCGCCGGCAAGGGGACGTATTTCACCTCTTTGGCCAACTTGGCGGCATTTTTCAGATAAAATTCCACAAACTCTTTGACCTCGGGCCTGGTGTCCAGGGATTTTTTATTCACATAGATAAAGATGGGACGGGACAGTGGGTAATACGATCCGTCAATCACCGTCGCCTCCGAGGGCAATACCGCCTTGCCTTTGCCGGCGTCAATGGCCACTGCCTTTAATTTGTCCTTGTTTTCGGCGTAATAGGCGTAGCCGAAGAAACCCAGGGCGTTCTTGTCGCCAGCGATGCCCTGCACCAGGACATTGTCGTCTTCGCTGGCGGTAAAGTCGCCCCGGCTGGACTTGGCCTTGCCCACAATGGCCTCGGTAAAGTAATCAAAGGTCCCCGAATCGGCCCCGGCGCCAAAAAGTTTCAACGGCGCATCCGGGAAGCCTGGCCGGACCTGATTCCAGTTGGTGATCTTGCCCTGGGCTTCGGGCTCCCAGATCTTCTTCAGTTCCGCCACCGTCAGGGTTTCGGCCCAGGTATTGCTGGGGTGCACCATGACCGTCAGGGCGTCGAAGGCCACCGGCAGTTCGATATAGGTGATGCCGTTTTTCTTGGCCTCTTCCATCTCCTTGGCCAAAATGGGGCGGGAAGCATTGGAAATGTCAGTTTCCCCCCGGACGAACTTCTTGAAGCCGCCCCCCGTCCCGGAAATGCCCACCGTGACCTTGACCTTGCCTTTGGTGGCCTTATTAAACTCTTCGGCCACCGCTTCCGTCACCGGATACACGGTGCTGGAGCCATCAATTTTAATGATCTTGTCCGTGGCCAGGGCCAAAGTGCCGCCGCCAGTAAGGCTGAGGCAAAGAAATGACAATAAAATCAATAATTTTACCAGCATCATTATCTTCTCCTGTCTGTTTTTTTGGCCGCCGGCGCCTGCCGGACGGCATTGCCAAACGTTGATCCTGCTGCTGCCAAGCCTCCCTGGCTTCGGCAAACGGCTTACGGCTGCTGTGGCAGGAAAGAAAGGCTCTGGCCGGGGCACCCCGCTGGCTTGAGGTTATGTTCCAGGCTTTCTGAATGCGGCGTTTTTGCATCAGGGTCAAGGTTTCGGCCTGGGTGGCGCTGGTTTGCTCAAAACCGCAGCCATCATCCTGCTGGTCGGCCGGGACCCGGGGTTATCCTGACAGTCCGTGGCGAGGGGTTGCCGGCGCCTTTTTGCAATTATAAAAATCCTTTATTTCAACAAGGTTTTAGTAAAGTTAGATGTTTGTCAGCCGCTGCCCGTCACGGTCTACATCGGTTATACCTCTTTTTCAACAGCGGGATGCTCATTTTGCTGTTGAAAATGAGTTAAACTTCACCACCCTCCTGACGGCGGTCTCGACCTGGCGCCGGGCGGGAAAACGTTGTGCTCCTTTGCCAACCAGGTCAGGGTCATCTCCGGGCGCCCTACGAGCTCCCCCAGATGACCCCGGCCTCGCATCACCATCTTTATTTCGATCCATTGAGACACCTCCGAACTTATGTTACCCTATCCGATTTCCAAAATAATTGTAGACCAATCCACTGCTGGCCGGCGAAAGTCTCGAAATGGATCGTTGTCCTGTCTCTGAGATCATCTTGAAACTGCCGGAGATACCGATAGACGCTGGTCAAAGACCCGGTGTAACCCAACTTGGTTAGTTCCTGGAAGATGCGGCTGCCAATAAATTTTTTGCCAACCATCTCCTTAGTCTGGGCGGCAAAGGGGTCCAATATCTTCTCCGACCGCGCTCTCTGATACGCTGGTGGCGAGTTACAGTGCCAATGGCGTTTCACCGTGTTCCTGGAAATCCCCAATTGCCGGGCTATGGCTTTTTTCCCATGCCCCAGGCGCTTTAAAACTTGAATGGCGTGCCATTCTTCCAGAAAAATCATCCTCCTCGCCTCTGAGGCCACGTGCTGGCATCGGTTTATCTCTGAGAGGATCAATTTTCAATGGCGATTGGAGGTCAGTTTTCAGTGTAGAACTTCGGTTAGAGATTCGGGAGTTGAAGCAAACCAGGCATACCTTCGCCACGATGGCCTTAAGCTGTGGGGAAAGTCCATTATGGATTTCCAGAATCTTGGGACATCGTAATTCTGAAATGATAATAAAGGCTTACGGAAAGTATATGGAGAATGCCAAGGGAACTGTTGACGGGTCAATTTTAGACAATATTATCAAGGGAAATAAGCCAGTTAGTTTTCATCCGGAAAGGCCTCAAAATGTGGTGAGGCCCTGTAGCGACTGTCTTCATTGTCAAGCTACCTGATGAAGCGCGGGGATCCATGGTTGTTGATTCTTGACCATCGCATTCAGGATAAGCAAAAGTTTTCTAACGTAGGCGGTCAGGGCAAGTTTTGCTGGTTTGCCAGCGGCACGGAGGCGTTGGTAAAAGGCTCGAATAACCAGATTAAAGCGGGCTGCAACCAGAGCAGCCAGGTAAAGCATGCGGCGCACCTGGCCGCGGCCTCCTTGGATAGTTCTTTTCCCTCGCCACCGGCCTCTATCTCGATTAAAAGGTGCCACTCCTACCAGGGCAGCGGCTTCTTTGCCGGAGAGGGTGCCCAGTTCCGGCAAAAGGGCGATGATAGTGCTGGCAATAATGGGGCCTATGCCAGGGACGCTGCGCAGCAGACGTTCCCGCTCCTGCCAAAGCGGACTGTGACGGATCAGGTCCTTGAGGTTATCATCCAGGTCATGGAGGCGTTGCCGCCACCAGGCCAGATGTTCTTGGACATCCCGTCGGAGGCGGGGGAGGTGAATTTTCTCCAGGCGGTTTTCTTCCTGGACGATCATTTTCATGACCTGCTCCCGGCGCTGCAACACGGCCTTGAGAAGCTGCAGATCTTGATCAGCCAGACTGCGGGGCTGGGGGCGCACCGCTTCGGCAAAATGTGCCAAGACTTGGGCGTCAATTTTGTCAGTTTTAGCCAGTTTGCCAGTGGCTTTGGCGAACTGGCGCACTGCCTTGGGATCAACCAAGGCTACTGGCAAGTGGGCTTCGGCCAGGGCAGAGGTGGCCAGGGATTCGTAACCACCGGAGGCCTCGAGCACGATGATGTGTGGCTGCAATTCGGTCAGGCGTTGGATCAGGCGTTCGACGCCCAGATCATCATTAGGCACGATGAAATGTTGGCCTTGCGGCCGCACAAAAACGTCGAGGGATGCCTTTGATACATCGATGCCGATAAACACGAGAGATTCCATAACTTGCGTTCCCATCCTTGTAAATGCAAGATCAAAGTCTCCAATGACTGTTCGGGTTATGGCAAGTTTGGACGTGGCGCCCCAGCTACAGAACGGTCTTGAGAACCAGGGGCGGGTCGGGCTACCACATCCGCAACCTCTCCCCCAGGGGGCAGGCCCATGGGCCTGCCCCCTGGGGCCAACCAACCATCGTGGAAACCCATTGTATCCCTTTCCGGGGCTCATAGAAAGGGGTAAGTCCCATGGTTAATATACAAGGGGCGGGTCTGAGCCCCGTCCCTACAGGGCCTCACCACATTTTGAGGCCTTTCCGGA
>CALGOE010000193.1 GCA_937958145.1 uncultured Desulfobacca sp. | reverse complement strand
CGCACCGGGGCGCTGGTCGACGGAGGTCGGGTCACGTTCGCCGGTTCGTTGGTCCCTTGGGAGAAGTCGGTGCTGTGGACCGTCAATGTCCAGACGGGGCAGGCGGCGGGCCAGCATCAGGTTGGCGGAATGGCGGTGGTGGTGATAGCCGATGCCGAAAGGCAGCGGCGACGTGGGCTGCTGGGCATAGAGGGAGGCCAGATCCGGTTGATAATAGTTGCGGAACAGGGCAATGGGCTGTTTGTAGACCCCGAAGAACCGCCGTTCCCAACGCTCCGGCTCAAAATAACGCACCGGAATGCCCTCATCCGTCTGCAGGACCGTCAAACTCTGCTCCAGGATAAACTGGCGGATATCACCGTAATGGGACTTGAACATAAGATAGGAGGCGGCCTTGACCAGGGTCTGAAACGGCGCCAATCCCTGCACAAAGGCGACAAAATGCGGGGAGCGGCGCCAGGAGGCGTTATTGAGATTAAAACTGAAATAATAGACGGTCTGCTCCGGATCGACCGGGCTCCGCTGGAAGACGATCTTCACTCCCGGGATGCCCGGCCCACTGAATTTTTCCCCCGGCTGGGCCCGTTTTTCCTGCATCTGGCCGTCAGGGGCTTGCAGCAGCAGGGCGACGTCTTTGACCTGGACCTGTTCCCGACCCAGGAAAAACAACAGGAGCGGCAGGACGCCGTCTAATTCCCGGCGGCGCAGATCGTTGGCCATCCGTTCCGTAAAGAAAAAATTAAAATGCAGCAGCTCGTGGAGGGCATATTCCAGGCTCTGATAAAAAGGCTCGTTAGCCCCGGGCCGAAACACCGGCAGGGTTCCCACCGGCTCCAGGGCAAGCATGACGTAGGTTGTGGCCTTGGGGAAAAAGGCCAACAGATTGGCCAGATCCGGGCCGCTGAAGGGGTATAAGACAGTGGCGACGGGGGCAGGACCGACTTCCCGCTCGGCCCACACCCGGATGGGCTGCAGGTGCTGTTTCTCGAAGCGCTGCCAGATCTGGCCGGTTTGGGTGACATATTCCTGAAAGCCGGGCGGATTGACATAGTTGGCCAGATCGGCGGCGTCCACCGGGTTACCGGCAATGAGGGCGGTGAAGAGTTGATACGGCGGCGGTGAGGCCTCGGAGGGCTGGCCAGCGGCCGGTTCCGCCGGCGCCGCGGCCGCCGCCATGCTCGCGGGCACTCCCCAGCCCAGGAGCAGCAGCAGACCGAGACAGATTTTCCTGCAGAGAACAGTTTTCCCCCATTTCAGCATTTTTCCCCTCCCCCAGATTCTCAATAATTTCTCCCGGCCCAGACAAGGTAATCGGTCCACCGCTTTGGCAGTATGGGCGGTGTCCAAGCAGGATGCCTCACCGTTTGGCCATGGCTGCTGTTGCCGCCCGCCCCTGCTGGCCCCGAGGATTTTCCTTGGCAAGCCCCCTTGAACCCAGTACACTTTTACTACGATGATCCGAGAAAATCAAGCGGGGGCATATTTGGGGCCGGAGCCCGAACTCAGGCGCCGTTACCGCTGGTCCGTAGCCGACCCGCACTTCGATGTATTCGAGGCTGAGGGCTGCCGTCTGATCTTGGGCAAGTGTTCCCGCCTGCCGGATGACGAAGACGTGGCCGCGGGTCGCTTCGGCATTGATTTTCACCGGGCCTTGCCGCCATTTCAGGGGGAATCCGGCTTTTTCTGTGATTGGGGCAACGGTCCCATCCCGGTGAACGCCCAGACCTACGCCCACTACCTGCCCCGCACCATTCGGTTCCGGCAATTTACCGCCAACCTGGCCTTTGCCGCAGCGACGCCGGCGGCCTATGAAGCCAAACGGCGGGTCTATGAAGCTTTTTACCGGCAGGTCTATGGTGCCAAACAGGACCTGGTGGTGGCCGTGCCCCATTGCGGCCCGGTCTGGCGTCGGCCGGATGATTATCATCCCTTCCCGGAGTCGGAGATTGATGCCTGGACAGCCCGGGTGGCGGTGCGGCTGCAGCCTCACCCTGCGCTGCGCCGGCGTCTGTTGCTCTCTTTGCACAGCACCGATTATTTCGGCGCCCTCCTGGATATCGGCGACTTCGGCCTGGCCGCCAATCAGGTATTATCCTGTATTATCAGGCAGTTAAATGAGGAATTCGCCGACGCCCTGGCCGAGGTCACCCCGGCCTACCGGGAGCATATCCTTTTTTACACCCGGCAGCGTCTGGCCTGGAAATACCAACGCTGGGGCACCCTGCACCCTGAGGACCTGGCCCGGATCTCCACCGCATCCCAGTTCGAGGTCAAGATCCTGGACGGCTTTGCCCGGGACTTTGTGGCGGCAGAGGAGCGATTTACGCTGGCAGGCCTGTGCCGGGGTTTGGAGGCCTACTGGTCCCAGGGGCATCACGCCCACATTACCCTCAACGGCGTTTTCTCCGGCCGCAAGACGGCCAAACTGCTGGATCTGGCTGCCAGACTGCCCGGCGCCGGTCTGGCCACGGCCGTGCAGGTGGAGTGCTCCCGTTTTCTGGCGCAGCGGCGGCCGGAGTTGGCGGCGGCGATGATCAGCAGATTGTTAACGCTGCTGGCCCAGCGCCTGCCCTAACCTGGCCTGACTTCCCTTTTGCTGATCACCCCCGGCAACATCCCAGCCGCTGGCCCCCCGGCCGCGGTCCCGACCGCGTTTTAGGGCGGAGGCACGAGATATTTACTGCTGCCGCTTGACAAGGGGGGAAGGCTTGCTTATAATCTATATAAAAATAGTATATATTAAAAATATATATAAATGGAGGCCGCCATGAAATTTGTGGAACAGTGCCCCGCTGACGCCTCGGCAGATCTCATCTATCGGGTCTGCCCCATGCATCTGCTGGAACCCATGGAGTTGATCAAAGACCTGCAACCTGGGCAGGTTCTCGAAATCTTAACCGATTATGACGGCGCCCTGGAGGACATCCCGGCCTGGTGTGCGAAACACGGCCAGGAATTTGTCGGCCTGTGTGAAGATGAGGCCCAGGAAGGCTGTTACAAACTCTATATTCGCAAGCTGCACTGAGGAAAATACTATGAAGACCATTTATATGGATCATGCCGGCGCCACGCCGGTGCGGCCGGAAGTACTGTCGGCCATGTTGCCCTATTTTACCGAACAATTCGGCAATCCGTCGGCGGTTTATGATCTGGGGAGCGCGGTCAAGGACGCCATTGAAGAGCAACGGGCCAAGGTGGCGGCGCTGGTGGGGGCGGAGGCAAAAAATATTATCTTTACCTCGTCGGGGGCCGAGGCCAATAATCTGGCCATTAAAGGGGTCTGTCTGGCCCTGCAGCACAAGGGCCGGCATGTCATTGTCTCGGGCATTGAACACCATTCGGTCCTCAATGCCGCCCGGTATCTGGAGAAATTTCATGATTTCGAGGCCACCTTCCTGCCGGTGGACCGGTATGGCCAGGTGGACCCGGAGCGGTTGGCCAAAGCCTTGACGCCGGCCACGGTTTTGGTGTCCATCCAACATGCCAGTAATGAGATCGGCACCGTGCAGCGCCTGACCGAGTTGACTGCGGTCTGTCGCCAGGCCGGGGTGCTCTTCCACACGGATGCCATCGCCACGGCCGGGGTTATCCCCATAGATGTCAAGGCCTTGGGCGTGGATCTGCTGACCATTAATGGCCCGGCTCTGGCCGGCCCCAAGGGGATCGGGGCCCTCTATTTCCGGCGGGGTATCCGACTGGTGCCGCAGATCCACGGCGGCATTCAGGAAGACGGCCGCCGCGGCGGCACGGAAAATGTCCCCGGTATTATCGGCATGGGCCGGGCGGCGGAGTTGGCCCGGCACGAGCTGCCGGAGCGGGCGGCTTATCTCCAAAAATTGCGGGACCGCCTCATTACCGGCGTCCTCACCGAGGTTCCCGAGGTGGTGTTTACCGGTCACCCGGAACAGCGCCTGCCCGGTCATGCCAGTTTCTGTTTTGAGGGGATTGAAGGTGAGGCCCTCTTGTTTATGTTGAGCCGCCAGGGAATTTATGCCAACACCGGCTCGGCCTGTGCTTCCAAAGCCCTGAAGACGTCGCCGGTGCTGTGCGCCATCGGCATCCGCCCGGACCTGGCCCAGGGCTCGCTGGTCTTCACCTTCAGCACAACCAACACCGAGGCCGAGGTGAGCGCGGTGCTGCGGGAGTTGCCGCCGGCGGTGGCCAAACTCCGGTCGTTCTCGCCGGTCTGGCGCAAGCGGGCAGCCGGAGGGGCGGCATGAAGATCTCCACGAAAAGCCGTTATGGGGTCCGGCTCCTGCTGGAGATGGCCAGCCGTTATCAGCAGGGTCCGGTGCACTTAGCCGACGTGGCGGCCCGGCAGGGGATTTCCCTGAAATACCTGGAGCAGATTATCATTCCCCTCAAAAAGGCCAACTATGTCAACAGTGTGCGGGGCCCCAAAGGCGGCCATATCCTGGCCCGCCCGCCTGAGGAAATTACTGTGGGCGAAATCGTGGCCCTGTTGGAGGAAGGGGAAACGCTGCTGGAATGTTCCACCCGTCCGGAGGCCTGTGAGCGGGCCGGCCTGTGTCTGACCCGGGACCTCTGGCGCGGCGCGGCCAAAGCTCTGTTTGACCATTTATATAGCATCACCCTGGCCGACTTATTGCAGAAAGGTCAGCCGGCCGTGATGACGGAAGGAGAAAATCATGTATTCCCCCATAGTCATGGATCACTTTAATAACCCCCGCAATATCGGCGTCATCGAAGACGCCGATGGCTTCGGGGAAGTGGGCAATCCGGTCTGTGGTGACATGATGTCCTTTTATATCAAGGTGCAGGACAACGTTATCACTGACATTAAATATCAAACCTTCGGTTGTGTGGCGGCCATCGCCGTCTCCAGCATCGTCAGTGAGATGGCCAAAGGCAAGACCCTGGAAGAGGCCAAAAAGATCAGCAAAAAGGCAGCAGCCGAAGCCCTGGGCGGTCTGCCCCAGAACAAGATGCACTGCTCCAACCTGGGGGCCGAGGCCTTGGCGTTGGCCATTGCCGATTACGAGCGCAAGCATCAGAATTAGCCGTCCAGGCGGCGATCAGCAAAGAGCCTGGTTTGATCCGGGCAGAAAAAAAGGCGGGAGGTCGGTCACCCTCCCGCCTGTTTACGTCCGGTTTTTTTTAGGCCAGGGAGCCGAAGGCGAGCTAAAGAGAGAACAATGGAGCGGAGCGCCTCTCTGCCCTTTGGGAACCCTTTACCTAACCCAGTCGCGGCCTTTTGGCCTGGCGCCGAGGCAGCAATCAGGGATTATTGCCAGCCCGGTTCAAGGGGAGGAGTTTGGCCCCAGGCGGTTAGGTTTGCAGTGGATCAATGACCTCGAGGAAGGGAAAACGGTGAAAATCCGTATCCCGGGTGCAGATTTGCCTGATGCCATGCTCCCGCATCAGGATAGCGGTATGGGCGTCGTGGAGAAGATTGCCTGCCAGGTGCGGGGTGGCGGCAATGACCTCGCCCGCGACCTCGGCGTGCCGCGGCGTCGGCAGCAGCACCCCAAGCCCGGGCGAGGCCAGCAGGGCGGTAACAAACTGCCAGGCCCCCACCAGATTCCACGGCCGGCGCATGACCCGCGGGTGGGTGGTTACGCGCATAAATTCATAGAGAATTGGCCAGGTTAAGAACCAGGCGGCGGCGCCGCGGCGCTGACTTTCCAGCCAGGCCAGGCAGGTGGCATGCAAAGGCGAATCCTCATCAGCGGCGTAGACCAGAATATTGGTGTCCACCACCAGCACTAACGCCCCTCCATGGCCTGGTACAGAGCCTCCCGATCCGCCACGTCCACCCTGGCCCCGCCGCTGCGAAAGGTCGGCAGGGCCGGGAGTTCCCTGCCGGTGGGCTCCCCACGGAAATAAAGCCGCAGGGCTGTTTCCACCAGCTCCGACATGGTGCGCCGCTGGCGGGCGGCTTCCTGTTTCAACCGCGCCATGACGGTGTCGTCAATGTTAAGGGTTGTTTTCATATGGAATACCATATCAAATGTATGTTTGTATGGCAAGCATCGATGGCAGTTGTCAGCAGAGCTGAGGTGAGCCTGGTTTGATCGGGGCAGGAAAAAAGGCGGGAGGTCAGCCACCCTCCCGCCTGTTTACGTCCGGGTTTTTATTGGGCCAGGGAGCTGAAGGCGAGCTGCAGGTTGCGGAGATGGTAAATCCCGGCCTTGACGTGGGCTTTGGTGGCCAGGTCCAGCTCCCGCTTGGCTTCCTGCTGCAGTTTGGTGGCCATATCCTGCTGGCCCTGGGCCTCCAGGGCTTCCGCCTGCTGCAGCTTGGCCTGTCCGGAGCGTTCCAGTTTTTCGCCCTGGGCAGTGCTGTCCTCTCCCAATTTATTGTTCTGCAGCCATTGGGCTTCTTGCGGCGGCGTCAGTTTCAGGTCCTTCATGGCCCCCGGCATGTCTTTCTGCAGCTTGGCAAAAAGGGCATTGGCCTCTTTGACCAGCGCTTTGGCGCCGCTGACGTCGTTGGCGGCCAGTTTCTTTTCGGCTGCGTCTATGGCCGCAACCGCCTTTTTGTAAGTCTGGACCTGGTCGGCGGAGGCTGCCGAGGCTGTCACCGGGCCGACGGCCAGCAGGATAGCGAGGAGGAGGCCGAGACAGGTGACCGGCCGCAAGACTTTCATAATCATAAACATATCTCCTTTTCTAAGGTTTTGGTGCTGACAATTCCCTGGCTGCAGGACTGGCCAGGCTGGGCGCGGGGGCAAGCCGCCATCGCAATATATAGATATATTTCTATATACTTTATTGTCAAGGACAATTTTCCCATACTATTATCCCTTATTTTGCTGCTCTGGCAGCGCGCCTTTGAGAAAAAATTCTTTTTATCAGAAAAGAGTTGTTCGTATTATGTTACATGTAATATCATAATTGCATGACGAATGCCGGTGTTCTGCCTCACCAAAATGCCTGCCTAAACCGCTCGCCGCTGGCGACGCGCCCCTTATTTCAGCCGGAAGAATGCGATCAGCTCGCCGCGCTTTTTAAGGTCTTCGCCAACCCGCACCGGTTGCGCCTGCTGCATGCCTTGGCGCGGGCGGGGGAGATCCGGGTGGGGGATCTGGCCGCAGCTTTAGGTTTCAAGATTCAGGCCGTGTCCAACCAGTTGCAGCGTTTGGCTGACCAAGGCTTGGTGGCAGCCCGCCGGGATGGGAATAACATGTTTTATCGCCTGAACAATCCCTGTCTGACCGAGATCCTGGAACATGGCCTGTGCCTGTTGGAGACGACCGGTCGCGGGGCGTGGCCTCCGGGTCGCGCCGCCCCGCCGTAGGGACCAGACCCACCCCTTCAGGCGCGATTCCCATGCAGTATGCCAGGGAGGCTCCTCAAGGAAGAAAGGCGTTGACAAGTGCCGGAGTCCGCTGCCGGCTTAGCGACAGATAAAGGAGGGCGCCCATGGGCCGAGATTTACCCGCGGAAGACCCGCTGGTCCGCATGCAAAGAGACTTGAAGCGGGCCCTAAAGAAAAAACCGGAAGAGATCAAGTGGGGCATGGTTATCGATATTGCCAAGTGTATCGGTTGCCATGCCTGCACCATCGCCTGCGTGTCGGAGAACAAACTGCCGCCGGGCGTGGTCTATCGGGTGGTGGTGGAGGAGGAGGTCGGCACCTTCCCCAATGTCCGGCGCCGGTTTGTTCCCCGCCCTTGTATGCATTGTCAAAACCCACCCTGCACCAAGGTCTGCCCGGTTTCGGCCACCTGGAAGAACGACCAGGGCGTGGTGGTAGTTGACTACAATCTGTGCATCGGCTGCCGTTACTGTCTGGTGGCCTGTCCGTATGCGGCCCGGACCTCTGATTTTGCCGAGTGGTATACGGCCGGCACCCCCGAATTGCCGGGGAAGTTGGTCAGCCGGAAAGGGGCGGCCCAGGGCTACGAGGTCAGGCCGGCGGCGGAGTATGGCCAGAAGTGGCCCGACCGGGGCAAAGGCTCGCCCATCGGCAATGCCCGCAAATGCCATTTCTGCATGCATCGCGTCAAAGTGGGGATGTTGC
>CALGOE010000192.1 GCA_937958145.1 uncultured Desulfobacca sp. | reverse complement strand
CAGGGGAATTTGGCTTCCAACGCCTCCAGCCGTTTGCGCACATAGGCCCGCCGGGCCCTCAGGTTGACATCCTCCCCTTGCCCGGCCAGAGCCTCTTCCGTAGCCTGGAACACCTGCCGTAATTCCGCGTATTCCCGCTCCACTGCCTGCGCATAGCTCCGAAAATCTTTGTATTCCTGGGGAAGGTCATCAAAGAACCACGTCATCGTCAGCTCTTTTTCCTGATCAGCCGGGATATAATTTAGGCCTTTTTTCTTCATCCTCGCCTCCGCCGCGGCTTCCGCTCTCCCCCGCCCCGCCGCCATGGTTCTCCCCCTAAATCACTTCGTCTCCTTCCCCCTGGCCCCTCTTACTGCCCTCCTAAAACCCGCAATATATCATGATAGAAAACCACAAACATCAACATCAACAGCGCCGTCAGGCCGATGGCCTGGGCAATCTCCCGGTGTTTCACCGGCACCGGTTTGCCCCGCACCGCCTCCACCAGAAAGAACAGCAGGTGCCCGCCGTCCAGCATGGGGACGGGCAGAATATTCAGCAGGGCCAAATTTATGCTCAGCACTGCCATAAAGTGCACCAGCTGCGACACCCCCTGTTCCGCCTGTTGGCCCGCCACCTGGGCGATCATGATGGGGCCGCCCAAAGAATTCAGCGGCACCTTCTGGGTGATCAGCTTGCCGATGCTGACCACCGTCACCTCCAGGATGCGATACGAATAGGTGAGGCCGTGCCACCAGGCACTGACAGGATCAACCCGCTCAATCTCGTAGCGCTCCGGCGCCGACACGCCGATGAGCCTGGCATAGACCTTTTCCCCAAAAATATTGGCCGTCTCCATGGTCCGGGGTTGCAGCTGCACCTCCAGGTCCTGGCCGCCCCGCCGGAACTTGATCTGCAGCGGCCCCTCGCCGCTGCTCCGGATCAGCTGCGACAGCTCCTCCCAACGCGCCACCTCCCGGCCGTTAATACTCAAGACCAGATCACCCTTTTGCAATCCCGCTTCCGCGGCCGGCGACCCCGGCTGGATGCCGCCGATCTCCGCCCTGAAATAAGGAATACCCGTAAAGGTAAAGACCAGCGACAGGGCAATAACCGCAAAAAGCAGATTAAATATCGGTCCGGCCGCCACAATGGCGCTGCGTTGGCCCAAAGGGCGGTGGCTGAAAGATCGGGGCAATAATTCCGGGGCAATCTCTTCCCCCGGGTTTTCGCCCACCAACTTCACATACCCGCCCAACGGGATAATGGATATCCGATAGTCGGTTTCGCCCACTTTTTTGCTGATCAACTTGGGGGGGAAGCCCAGCGAAAAGGCCTCCACGCCGACCCCGTAATACTTGGCCGTCAGAAAGTGCCCCAATTCGTGGACAAAGATGAGAACGCCGATGACCACGAGCGTGGCCAGGATAGTTTCCATAAAAAACCTTACTCCAACAGATGTGAAATGATCGTTTCGGCTGACTGCCGGGTCCGTTGATCCACGGCCAAAACCTGCTCCAAAGAGGACAGCGGCTGCACCGTATGCGCCGCCATGGCCCGGCTGATAACCTCCGGAATGGCCCCAAAGGGGATTGCCCCCCGCAGAAAGGCCGCCACCGCCACTTCATTGGCGGCATTGAGCACCGCCGGCATGTCACCCCCCGCCGCCAGGGCCTGGAAGGCCAACCCCAGGCACGGGAACCGCTCCACGTCCGGCGGTTCAAAGGTGAGCTTGCCCACCTCAAACAGATTCAGGGACGGCAGTTCCAAAGGCAGCCGCTCGGGGTAGGCCAAAGCATAACTGATGGGCACCCGCATATCCGGGATGCCCAACTGGGCAATGACCGAGCCGTCTATATATTCCACCAGGGAATGGACAATGCTTTCCGGGTGGACATGGACCTGGATGCGCTCCGGCGGCAGGTGAAACAGCACGCTGGCCTCAATGACCTCCAGCCCCTTGTTCATCAACGTCGCCGAATCAATGGTGATCTTCGGCCCCATACTCCAATTGGGATGCTGCAGGGCCGCCGCCGCCGTCACCTTGGCCAACTCTTCCCGGCTGTGTCGCCAAAACGGCCCCCCCGAAGCCGTAATCCATAAACGCCGGATATCCCGCGGCCGATTCCCCTGAATGGCCTGGAAGATGGCGCTGTGTTCACTGTCAATGGGGATGATGGGCACCTGCCGCTGCCGGGCCGCCGCCATGACCAGGGACCCGGCTGCCACCAGGGTCTCCTTGTTGGCCAACGCCACCGCAATGCCCTGCTCGATGGCCGCCAACGTCGGCTCCAAACCCGCCGCCCCCACCATGGCCGAGATGACCAGATCAGCCCCCGTGCCCGCCGCTATCTCTTTCGCCCCGGCGATCCCCGTCAGGATCGGGACGGAGTTGCCGCCAGGCAACAGGCGCCCCAACTCGGCCCCAAACTGCCGGTCCGCCACCGACACCACGGCCGGGCAAAATTCCCGGATCTGCTCCGCCAACAGCGCGACATTGCGGCCGGCTGCCAAGCCCACAACCTGAAATTTCTCCGGAAATTGCCGGACCACGTCCAGGACATTGCGTCCAATGGAACCGGTGCACCCCAAGATGGCCAACCGTTTCAACCCAACACCTCATCACACCCCGCCGGCCTCTGCCCAAATGGAGGGCAAGTGCTGTGCGGGGTCAGGGCAACATGCCTGCTTCCCTCTCGTAAATCCCCATACAGTGGCATCAAGATCGGTGGCACAGGCTTTTAGCCTGTTCCATGGCGCACAGGCTTTTCGCCTGTGCCACCATTATTTCTTCATATACACAAAGAGTCTTGCGTCATCCTGAGCACCGCGAAGAATCTCAGATCCCTCCCTGCCCTCAGGCTGACAAAAGAAAGGAAACCCTGTGTGGAAAGTTTTTTGCCTTTCCGGTAGAGATGTATTGACTTAAGTGCAAACCGTCAATAAACCTGGGGTAACCTTTCCAGATGCTTTCCCGGGACAGGTTCGCCGGTCATAAGAATCTCCCTCTCCACCCGCTCTGCGGGGGGAGAGGGC
>CALGOE010000191.1 GCA_937958145.1 uncultured Desulfobacca sp. | reverse complement strand
GGGTCTTGCCAGAGGCCAAAAAGGACTTATTTTATACCAAAGACCCAAGCCGAATCGGTTCGGGGAAAAAATAATAAGGTGTAACTCCATGAAAACAATGTGGAAACCCCTCCTGGCCTTTCTGGTCCTGATCCTGGTCTTGACCGGGGTTGGCCTGGTGGGCAGCAAGTATGCCTTTTCTCATTATGACCGTCTGCTCAGCGAGGCGCCGCCGCCTCACCCCCAGGGCGGTGAAGCCTTTACGGCCGGCATGACCGAAAAAGAGTACAAAAAGATCAGACTGGCTTTCAATTCCTTTGATCTGGCGGCCGGCCTGACCCGCCATGACTTTGATACCATTCCGGCCTTCAATACTCACGCCTTCGCCACGCTCTGGCTCTGCGTCGGCGCCATCTTCTTCCTGCAAAAACCCCGGAAAAAGAAATAGGACCAGCCGGCAGTGCCGTAAGCCCCGAACCGGGGGCGGCTGGTCAGAAGGTCCCCACCGGCTGAGCTGGGGCAGATTTATGCGGGCGGTTTCAGGGACGGGACGATTTTGCTATACAAAGTAATCTCTCCCTCTATATAATTGTTTCGGCTAGGGGAGGGGGCCATGTCATCTCTTGCGTCCATTCGACATCTGTTGTGGGATGTGGATCCTGCCAGCCTGGATTTGGCACAGCACAAAACTTTTATCATCGCCCGGATTCTGCAGTTTGGCACCCCCGCTGACATCCGGTGGCTGCTCCAGACCTACGCCGAGGGAGACATTATCGCCACGGTGCAGACATCCCGGACGTTGGATCGCCGGACGGCGAATTTCTGGTCTGTGCACTACGGCATTCCGGCCGAGGAGATCCGATGTTTACAGAGGCGGTGGTCCCCGGATTGTTGCTCCTGATGAGGCGCCTGGCCGCCGTGCCGATGATTTCGGCCCACTTTTATCTCGCCGGCGGCACCGGCTTGGCCCTGCAGCTGGGTCACCGGCGCAGTGACGATCTGGATCTCTTCAGCCCTGAGCCTTGGCCGGCCGAGTTCCTGGAGCCGCTGTTGGTGGGGTGGGGAGGCACCATCCTGGTTTCCGAGGCCCGAACGGTGCATGCCTCGGTGGCTGGCGTGCGGGTTTCATTTTTGCATTATCCCTATCCACTGGTGACGCCATGTCTTTACCTGGAGCAACTTCGCCTGGCCTCGATGGCCGATATCGGCTGCATGAAGGTGATAGCCATTTCCCAGCGGGCAGAGAAAAAAGACTTTTTTGATCTGATGGCGGTCTTGCAAAGATTGTCAGTGGCGGAGTTAAAATCACTATTGCTGGCCAAGTATGGGGAGCGCCGCCTGAATTTCTACCATATTTTGAAGTCGTTGTTGTATTTTGCCGAGGCCGAGGCGAGTCCCGATCCCGTCAGTCTGACCGGGACCACCTGGGAGGAGGTCAAGTCCTTCTTCCTGAGCCGGGAAAAGGAGCTATGGCAGGAACTGTGTCTCCGGCAATAAGCGGCGCAACGGGAGCGTCAGCGTCGGATAAACCCGTTTTGCATATCATAGATATCAGTTCATATATCTATCGGGCCTTTTTTGCCATCCGGGATCTGGCTACCTCCCGGGGCTTTCCCACCAACGCCGTCTACGGCGTCACCAACATGCTGCTCAAGGTCCTGCGGGAAAGGCAGCCCGCCTATCTGGTGTTGACGTTTGATGCCAAGCCTCCCACCTTCCGCCATCGCCTCTATCCCGAGTATAAGGCCCAACGTCCGGGCATGCCCGACGCCCTGGTGCAGCAGTTGCATTATATCCGCCGCATTATTGCGGCCCTACATCTGCCCACCCTGGAAGTGCCGGGTTACGAAGCCGATGATCTCATTGCCACCCTGACCAGGCTGGCCCAGGAAGCCGGTCTGGCGGTGGAGATTATCTCCGGCGATAAAGACCTGCTGCCCTTGGCCGGTGAAAACGTCACCCTCTGGGACCCCATGCGGGATGTAACCTATACCCCGTCGGTCATTGAGGAGAAATTTGGCCTGCCGCCTCAGGCCCTGGTGGACCTGCGGGCGCTGACGGGTGATCCCAGCGATAATATTCCCGGGGTGCCGGGGATCGGCCCCAAGACGGCCCAGAAACTTTTGCGGCAGTTTCCAACCCTGGAGGAATTATTCACTCACCTCCCGGAGGTAAAGGAGAAAAAACTGCGGGAACGCCTGGCCCACTACCAGGAGCAGGCCCGGCTGAGCCGGAAACTCCTGCAGTTGGACGATCAGGTGCCCTTAGCCGTGGAGGTGACGGCCTTGCAGCCCGGCCCCTGGGACCGGGAGACCCTGGCCGCGCTCTTTGCCGAGTTGGAATTCAGTTCCCTGGCCAAAGAGATCAGCCGTGGCCGGAATCAGGGCGATTTTCGGCCCCTCACCAGCAAGGCGGCGTTGCAGGCTGCGGCGGCCGCCATCCGGCAGGTGGGGCAGGTGGCCGTCTATTGCCAGAGCACGCCCCAACATCCCATGCTGGCGACCCTGATGGGCATTGGCCTGTCCTGGCAGGCCGGTGCGGGCGTTTATGTACCGCTGCCCGGTGATCTGGCAGAGGCTGAGATCTGGGAGATTTTGGGCCCCCTGTGGTCCGACCCGGGGCTGGCCAAAATCGGTCCGGACCTGAAAAACGCCCTGATCTGGGGTCAGCGCCTGGGCCACCCCCTGGCCGGAGACCGGGGCGATATCCTCCTGGCTTCCTATCTCCTCAATCCGGTGCGCTACGACCAAACCATTGAAAATGTAGCTCTTCATTATCTAGGCAAACACTTGGCCGATCCCCGGGAGTTGGTGGGCCGACCGACGGCGATGGCAGACCTGCCCCTGGAGGCGGCCACGGTGTATGCCGGTTCCCGGGCGGCAGCGGCCTGGGAATTATGGCCGCAGCTGGACAAAGAGCTTCAGGGCGCCGGGCTCTCTGCCCTTTATGACGATCTGGAGCTGCCGGTCCTGCGGCTGCTGGCGGCCATGGAATACCGCGGCATCGGGATCGACCGGGAGTTCCTGGCTCGCTTTGGGCAGGAGCTGGAAGAGGAGATGACCGCCCTGGAGCGGGAGATCTATGACCTGGCCGGCGAGCCTTTCCTGATTAATTCGCCCCAACAGCTGGCCACCATCTTATTTGACCGTCTGGGTTTGCCCGTTCAGAAAAAGACCCGCGGCCGGACAGCCTATTCCACTGACAACGAGGTGTTGACGGCCCTGGCGCCCTGGCACCCCATTGCGGCCAAGATTATTACCTACCGCACCCTGGGCAAATTAAAGAGCACCTATGTGGACGGCCTGATGAAACAACTGAATCCGCAAACAGGCCGCATCCATACTACCTTTGTGCAGTCGGCCGCGGCCACCGGCCGTTTGGCCAGCCGGGATCCCAACCTGCAGAATATTCCGGTGCGGGGGGAACAGGGGTCCCAGATCCGCCAGGCCTTTGTGGCCGGCCCCGGCCAGGTCTTTCTCAGCGCCGATTATTCCCAGATCGAACTGCGTCTCCTGGCCCACTTTTCCCAGGACCCCATCCTGGTGCAAGCCTTTCAGGCCGGAGAGGATATCCACCGCCAGACTGCGGCCGAAGTCTTCGGCCTGCACCCCGAGTTGGTGAGCAAGGAAATGCGCCGTCAGGCTAAGGTTATTAATTTCGGCATCATCTACGGCATGAGCGCCTTTGGCCTGGCCAAACAGCTGGGGGTCAACCAGCGTCTGGCGCAAAACTTCATTGATCGCTATTTTGCCCGACACAGCCGGGTCAAGGCCTACCTGGAGGAGACCCTGTCTACGGCCCGGCGGGAGGGTTGGGTGACCACCCTGCGGGGGCGACGCCGGCCCATCCCCCATCTGCACAGCACCAACCGGACCCTGCGGCAGGAGGCCGAGCGCAGCGCCATCAACACGCCCCTCCAGGGTTCGGCCGCGGATCTGATCAAAGAGGCCATGCTGGCAGTGGCGGCCAGGCTGCAGGAGAAAAAATTGGCCGGACAGCTCCTTCTCCAGATCCATGACGAACTCCTGTTGGAAGTGCCCCAGGCAGAACTGACCCCAACGGTCCGGGAGGTAAAGGGGGCCATGGAAGGCCTGGCCAACCTTAACGTACCGTTAATCATAGATATTTCCGTGGGAAAAAATTGGGGCGAGCTCCGGCGCTGGCCTGACTAACCTTTTGGAACAAGGAGGAAAATCAGGAAGGCATTTTTTTTAAAAAAAAAATCATCCCGACTGCAATTTTTGCTTGATCTTTTGTTTGGCATGTTGTTTAATACGGATAAATGTGTTCGAGTAACACAATTACTTTGAAAAGGGGGGATAAAGATGAGGAAAGCTTTGGTACGTAAAGGTTTTGCCTTTGCCATTCTCATGGCGTTCGTCCTCGTCATGGGAGCGGGGTGTTGCGATCCCTGCAAAAAGGCCTTAGAGGACACCAAAGTGTATGCTGACC
>CALGOE010000190.1 GCA_937958145.1 uncultured Desulfobacca sp. | reverse complement strand
GCTGGTTCCGCAGCGGCGATCTGGGGCGGTTGGACCAAGACGGCTACCTCTATGTGCAAGGCCGCCTCAAAGACATTATCGTCCTCAGTTCCGGCAAGAACATCTCCGCCGAAGAGGTGGCCCAACATTACCTTCAGGCCCCGGCCATCAAAGAGATCTTTATCCTGCCGGACGCCCGCCAGGAAAAGCTGGCCGCCGTCATCTTCCCGGATTTCGATTATTTCCGCCAGACCGGCGAAACGGATGTCTACAGCCGGATCAAATGGTATCTGGATTATTACTCCCAGCAACTGGAGCCCTACAAACGGGTGCGGGAGTTTGTCCTCACCAACCAGGAGCTGCCCAAAACCCGGCTGGGCAAGATCCGCATGCAGGAGGCGGCCACGATCTACCAGGAACGGTCCGGTAAACCCTATCAGGCCAAGAAATCGGCTCTCCAGGAGGATTTGTCCGAGATCGGCCTGGAAGTAGTCCGGCTCCTCATGGCCAAGAGCGGTCAACCGGTGGTGGCCCTGGACGACCATCTGGAGCTGGACCTGGGCCTGGATTCCCTGGCCCTGGTGGAGCTGGCTGCGGCCTTGGAAGAACGCTTCCAGGTAGCGGTCAAGGAGACGGGTTTTGCCGATCTGTTTACGGTGGGGGAACTGATCCGCTTTGTCGAGGGCCTGCAACCCGGCACCGCGGCCCCGGCCACCGTTGGCCAACGCTCCTGGGCGGAAATCCTGCAGGAAGAGCCGCCGGCGGACCTGAAGCGGCGCATTGAATTGGGCCACCCCCTGGGCGCCTTCCTCTTTACCTGGGCCTGCTCCCTCAAGTTTGGGCTGCTGGCCCGGATCTTTTTCCATCTGCAGGGCCGGGGGCAGGAGCATCTGCCGACCGGAGCCGCCCTCATCTGTCCCAATCATACCAGTTTTCTGGACGGCTTTTTGATCTTTCTGGTCACGCCGCCGGTTCGGCGCCAGAACCTGTTCTTTCTGGGTTCCACCTATTACTTTGACCTGCCCCTGATCCGGCCGTTGGTGAAGGCCCTGCGGGTCATCCCGGTGGATTCGGCCCGCCATCTGGTGGAGGCGATGCAGGCCGCAGCCTATGTGCTCCGGCACCACAAGCTGCTCTGCGTCTTTCCGGAGGGGGCCCGCTCCATTACCGGCGAGCTGCGGGAGATCAAGAAGGGTGTGGTCATCCTGGCCAAAGAGCTAAGCGTGCCCATTGTCCCGGCCGCGATCCAGGGCTCCTACGAGGCCTGGTCGCCGCTCATGACCTGGCCCCGGCCGCACCGGATCACGGTTACCTTCGGCTCACCCCGGAGCTTTGCCCAACTGGTGGCGGCCGGCCGCAGCCAGCGGCCAGAGGCGGGGGAAGAGGAGGCGGCGGCGCTGGGACTGCGCCAAATTATGGCGGCATTGCAAGAACAGGGCAGAAAAGAAGGGAAATGAGGCATGACAGTATTCGAGTACTGGCCCCGAACCGTGGCCGCGGCCCGGGCCTGGCAGGAGCGGCTGCGGCCGTTGGTCGAGCTCAGGCCGCTGCCGCGCCCGCCCCGCTCCCTGGCCGGGGTGGATGCGGCCTACGAGAAAGATGACCGGCGCCTGTTTGGGGCCGCGGTGGTGGTATCATGGCCGGATCTGAAGGTGGTGGAAACCGTGGGAGTCAGCGGTCCGGTGCCCTTTCCCTATATCCCCGGCCTGTTGAGCTGGCGGGAGGCCCCGATTCTCTTGGCGGCGCTGCAAAAATTAACTCAGACCCCGGACGTCGTTCTGGTGGACGGCCAGGGCATCGCCCACCCCCGGCGCCTGGGTCTGGCCAGCCACGTGGGGCTGCTGGCCGGTATCCCCACCATCGGCTGCGCCAAGAGCCGCCTCTGCGGGGCAATGGGGGAGTTGGGAAGAGAAAAAGGAAGCGTCTGCCCTTTGACCATGGACGGCATGAGGGTAGGGTGGGTGCTGCGCTCCCGAACCGGCTGCCGGCCGCTGTTCGTGTCGCCGGGCCACCGAATTAGCCTGGAGGAATCGTTGGCAATCGTGCAAAAGTGCCTGGGGCCCTATCGCCTCCCCCTGCCGCTCCGGGCCGCACACCTGGCCGCCAACCAACAGCGCCGCGGGACGGCGGCGCCCGCCGGGATGAGGCCGGCGGCAGGCCGGACCGAGATGACAATAGCCGGCTGAAAACGGGCTCGCCCGGGAGGGGCCGGGGGGTGTGCCCCCCAGCCTAAGAACGCCGGAACCAAGGTGCCGGCGCCGCACACCAGGACGGCTTCAGGTTTGGTTCTTGGTGGTGTTCTTGCCTCTTGGGGCACAAGCAGGTGTGCTCGTTCAGGCAATATTTTCGTGCCGGATTCCATTCCAGCCAGAGGCATTGCTGGCAAACTCCCTGTATATCGGCATTGATACAAATCACGCCCATCTTTTGCCAAGCCGCCATCGGCTGTCTTCTCCTCAACCGGGAGACGCCCGGGTTTTTGCTCAAAGTGGCTGAGTGCAGCCGTGGGGTCCATTGCCGTCGGCGCGGCATCGGTTTCTTACCGGCTGCTCATCAGACTCTAATATGACGTGGGGCCGCGGCCCTGTCAAGTGAAATTATGCGCAAGCGGTCAAGGCAGGTCTGATATTTCTGTCATGAATTTTTTGACACGTTGCCGGTAATTTCTTAATAAGCTAATATAATTAATAAAAATAGAACGGCCGGACTCTTGGCCCGGTCGCCGGGAAAACGATTCCCGGGAAAGATATTGTGCAATCAAAATTTTCTGATTAGAATTGACGGTCAAGGGAATGCAACCCTGACGCACTCCGGCCGGCGGCCAGATTCGCCGGGTCGGTGCGGCGGGAAACCTTTTGGAATGAGGGTTGACTCATGTTAGAAATCCGCTTTCACGGGCGGGGCGGGCAGGGGGCGGTCACCTCGGTGGAGCTCTTGGCCACCGCTGCCATTGAAGAAGGCAAGTTTGCTCAGGGCTTCCCCAGTTTCGGGCCGGAGCGCCGGGGGGCGCCGGTATTGGCGTTCTTGCGTATTGACGACCACCATATCCGTCTCCGTTGTAAAATCGCCAACCCTGATGTCATCCTGATCCTTGATCCCAGTCTCATTCGCATCCAGAAACCCGCGGCCGATCTCAAACCCAACGGCATCATTGTGCTCAATACCAACAAAACGTTGGCCGAAGCGCGGCAGGAGTATGGCCTTACCCATACCTTGGCGGTGGTGGACGCCAACCAGATCGCCAAGCAGGTTTTGGGTGTGCCCATAACCAACACCACCATGCTGGGGGCCCTGCTGCGGGCCACCGACTGTGTGCAGCTGGACTCCCTCAAAGGGCCCCTCAAAGAGCGTTTCGGCCCCATGGCGGCCAAGAATATCGCCGCCTTAGAGGAGGCCTACAAGAAAACCGTGGTGGAGGAGGCCAAATCGTGAGTAAACCATTGGATCAAATCACCTGGCAGGAAATTGAACTGGGCGCCCTCCTCCGCAAGCCCGGCAGCGCCCGGGAATACCGGGTGGGCGATTGGCGGTCCCAGCACCCGGTGTGGACCAAGAGCCGCTGCATCCGCTGCGGCGTCTGTTGGACCGTCTGTCCGGAGCCGGCCATCATCCAGGAGCCGGGGGGATATTTCGACATGGATCCCTATTACTGCAAAGGCTGCGGCACCTGCGCCCGGGAGTGCGTCACCGGCTGCATCACCATGGTACCGGAGGAAGAATAATGGGCCACCGCAAAGGTATGGAAGTTTCGATTGCCGTGAGCCACGCCGTGGCCCTGGCCCGAGCCGAGGCCATTGCCGCTTATCCCATCACCCCCCAGACCCATATCGTCGAACATCTTTCTTCCATGGTGGCCAACGGTGAGTTGGAAGCCGAGTTTGTCAACGTCGAGTCGGAACATTCGGCCATGAGTGCCTGTATCGGCATGTCGGCCACCGGCGCCCGCACCTACACGGCCACCAGTTCCCAGGGTCTGGCCCTGATGCACGAAATCCTCTTCATCGCGTCGGCCCTGCGTCTGCCCATCGTCATGACGGTGGCCAACCGGGCCTTGTCCGGCCCCTTGAGCATCTGGAATGACCACAGTGATATCATGGCCGCCAAGGATATCGGCTGGATTCAAATCTTTGTCAAAAACGGCCAGGAAGCCTTTGACCATACGGTCATGGCCTTCAAGATCGCCGAAAATTCCAAAGTCCTGATCCCCACCATCATCAATATGGATGGCTTTATCCTTACCCACGTGGTGGAGGCCATGGAATTTGTGGACCAGGACCTGGTGGATAAATTTCTGCCGCCCTATTCCCCCCGCCACAGCCTGGATCCCAAAAGCCCGGTAACCATGGGCGCCTTTGCCATGCCCGAAATCTACACCGAAGTGAAGATGAAACATCAGGTCACCCTGATGGATTCCCAGCAGGTCATCACCTCGGTCTGGGACGAATGGGCCAAGCTGACGGGGCGGGCCTATCAACCAGTGGAGCGCTACAAGGCCGATAATGCCAGCACCCTCTTCCTGACCATGGGATGTCTGGGGGAGGTGGCGGAGCTGGCCGTAGACGAATTGCAGGCGGCCGGCGAATCCGTGGGGCTCATCGAGCTCCGCCTCTGGCGGCCCTTCCCCTTTGCCGAACTGCGGGCAGCCCTGGCCGGGGCCAATCTGGTGATTATCTGCGACCGGGCCTTGTCGCCCGGCGGCGCCGCACCCCCGGTCTTGGCCGAGGTCCGGAGCGCCCTCTATGCCCTGTCGCATCGGCCCCAGACCCTGGGCTATATCGTCGGCCTGGGCGGCCGGGACGTCAGCCCCGAGTCGTTCAAGGATATTTATGCCAAGGCGAGGATGGAGATTGCCCAAGGTCCCAGCCAGGAATTTTATCTGTATGGAGTACGTGGCTAATGGATAAATTCGGAGTGGCCAACAGCCAAAAATATGATGTCTACGCTTCCCGGCTTGTGCCCCGGGAGGAATTTTTCACCTCCGGCCACCGTTCCTGTCAGGGATGCGGCGAGGCCCTGGCGGTCCGCTGGGTCTGCAAGGCCATGGGCAAAGACGCCATCATTGCCCATGCCACCGGCTGCATGGAGATCGTCTCCTCCGGTTATCCCCAGACCTCCTGGATGCACCCCTGGATCCACGTGGCTTTTGAAAACACCTCCGCTGTGGCCGCCGGCATCGATTCGGCCCTGCGCATTCTCCATCGCAAAGGCAAATTGGCCCACATGCCCAAAGTGGTGGCCATGGGCGGCGATGGCGCCACGGCCGACATCGGCCTCCAGTCCCTCTCCGGGGCCATGGAGCGGGGCCATAATTTCACCTATGTCTGCTGGGACAACGAAGCCTATATGAACACCGGTATCCAGCGCTCCGGCTCCACGCCCTTTGGCGCCATGACCACCACCTCGCCGCCGGGCAAACAGAGTTTCGGCCAGAGCACCTGGAAAAAGAATATGGTGGCCATTGCCGTGGCCCACGGCATCCCGTATGTGGCCACCGCCAGCCCCAGCTACCCCTTTGACCTCTATTTCAAGGTCAAAAAAGCCCTGCAGACGCCGGGGCCGTCCTATATCCACGTCCTCACGGTGTGCCCCACCGGTTGGCGCTCGGCCACGGACCTGAGCGTCCGTTTGGGCCGCCTGGCCGTGGAAACCGGCGTCTTCCCGCTCTATGAAGTCGTGGAGGGCCGCTACCGCCTCACCGTGGAAGTCCCGAAATTGAAGCCGGTGACCACCTATATGAAACCACAAGGCCGCTTCCGGCATCTCCGGGAACCCCAGA
>CALGOE010000189.1 GCA_937958145.1 uncultured Desulfobacca sp. | reverse complement strand
TGCAGTCCCTTTTGACCCTGGACCACCTCAAATTCCACTTCATCGTTCTCAGCCAAAGACCGGAAGCCTTTGCTCTGGATGGAGCTGTGGTGGACGAATACATCGGGGCCATTTTCCCGGGAAATAAAGCCGAACCCCTTTGAGTCATTAAACCATTTCACCCTACCTGTTTCCTTCATTCAAAAACTTCTCCTACAAAAAATTAAGTTTCCTTCCCGCTAGCAGAGCAGGAGGAGAATGCATGCAAAAAGGGGTGGGTAACTGCATACCCACCCCTTACAGGTTGAACCCCTGATCTAGTTTGACATGCAATTTACATATTGAATGTACCTCAGCCCTGTTCCCCTTGTCAAGGGAATTCGTCGGGGGCTCGGGAATTTTCTTTAAAGAATATTCCAAAATTTTATGGGCCCTAGCTCCAGCCCATCATCGTGACGATCTCGAGCCGGAACGCCCGCAGCGGACTTGCACCCCCTGGGGGCCGATGGCCACCACCAGCGTCAGCGGTCGGTGGCAGGTGAGGTCGCTCAGGCGGGCCAGCACCTCGCTGGCCAAGCGCCGTTCGATGTCGCCTCGCAGTTCCCGCAGACGCTGCTCCATATAGCGTCGGCCGGCCTCCTCGCCCAACAGATGGATGGCGATGGCCAGCCTCTTTTCGTATTCCGCCACCTGCACCGTCACGACTCAAACAGGGGCGTCTTCTTCCCCACCCGTCTGCCCCGAGCCGCTTCGGGAGCCGGAGAGGCCGGGACGCCACCGGGCAGTTGCACCCCCTGGGAATCAATGATCACCTTCAAGGTGACGGGGACAATGGAATTAAGCCCTTCCAGGCGGCGACTGACCTCGGCCACTAACCGGGCTTCAAATTCGGCCCGGTTTTTTTGCAGCCACTTGTCCAACACGGTCTTGGCATACTCCGCATCACCCTGGAAGATTTCCACCAGTTGGGCCAACTTGCCATCGTAGGAACTCTGATCCATCCTGTTTACTCCTCCCCGCCGGCCTCAGTCTGTCGCTCCCGTTGGCGGGCCACCGGCAGGATCCAGGGAAACAGGGCAAAAGCCGGCAGGGCCGCCAGAAAGGTATAAAAGAAAAAAGGACCATAACCGAAATGGGCCGCACCCAGCCCTCCCAAAAAACCGGCGATGGACCGGGTGAAGCCAAAAAGCATGCTGAAAAAGGCGTAGTGGGTGGCGCTGTGCCGTTTATCGCACAAGGACATGAGAAAGGCCATAAACGGCGCCGAGCCCATGCCGCCGGTGAGGCTCTCCCCCAGGGAGGCCACATAGGTGGTGTAACGCCACATACCCGGCCACGCCGCCAGCCAATATCCCAGGTTTGAGAGGGCCTGAAAAGCCCCCAACCAGAACAGCGCCGGTGCCAACCCCCAGCGGCTGGTGAGATACCCCCCCAACAGGGAGCCGACGATGGTCGCCACCGCCCCAAACGTCCCGGAAATCAGGCCGATTTCCGCCCGACTGAAGCCCATATCAACCCAGAAGGGGCTGACCATGGACCCCATCCAGGCGTCGCCCAGTTTAAAGGTCAAAATGAATAAAATGATGGCCCAGAGGTGAGGAAGCCGGCGAATACCCCGCACCGCCCTCCGGATCTGCCCCTGGCCCGCGGCCTCGCCCGGATTGTTGGCCAGCCTGGGCCGGGGTCGATGGAAATCGGACGCCAACCCAATCACCACACTCATGGCAGCCAAGAGGAGGGCCAGGCTCACGAAACTGGCATTCCAGCCGATCAGGCCGCTGAGCATAATAATCCCACCCCCGGCGGCAATCAGGGCCACCCGGTAGGCCCCCAAACGGAAGCCGTTGGCCACACCCAGTTCCTTGGCAGACAGCAATTCAATGGTGTAGGCATCAATGGCGATGTCCTGGGTGGCCGAAGCCAGGCACAGACCGCCGATAAGCAGCCAAAAACTCCAGGGGGCCGGAGAGACAGGAAACAATGGCACCGACCAGATCCCCGCGGCCAGGATCATCTGGGCGGGAATAATCCACGCCGTCCGGGGGCCGAAGCGATCCACCAAAGGCGCCCAGAGAATCTTCAGGCTCCAGGCCAGCCCCAATATGCTCAGAAAGCCGATCTGCTCCAGGGGCATCCCCTGGGACCGAAAATACACCGACAGGGTGATATTAACGAAGCCGTAGGGCACACCCTCGGCAAAGTACAATACCCCCACGACCCAGAGCTTGCGCCGCAACGACAGCGGCGGGGCTTCGGGAACACGTGCAGCCTGATTGAGCATGATAGCCCCCATCTTACCACAAGTCCCGCCCCGCTTGTCCATCTTTTCGGATGCGAACCCCAACGAAAGACCGCTGCGGGCAAAAAAGGACCACTCCCCCTTGACAATTTATTTTCAAAGTGTATATTAATTTATTGTCAACGACGCGGGGTGGAGCAGTCAGGTAGCTCGTCGGGCTCATAACCCGAAGGTCACAGGTTCAAATCCTGTCCCCGCTACCAAGAAAATTGCCGGGGTTGAGCACAGGGCTCAACCCCTTTTTTATTTTGGTTTCCTCCTGGTTTCACCGGCAGCCTTGATCCTGGAGCCAAAGGATTTTTTTTGGGAATCAATAGTTCTCGCCACACCGATGGGATCCCGAAAGATGTAGGGCAGGGCGTTGAGGCGTCTGGCAAAATTTTTTAAGCGCCTTTTTTGCCGCACAACCTCAACCTGGGCCTCCGGGAACAACGCCGCCTGCCGTCCTCCCAGTTTATCCCGTATCACCGGCAGAAAATCTTCATTCAATTCGTAGCCCACGGAATTGCGCCCCAGGTTTTTGGCAGCCAGGCTGGTGGTGCCGCTGCCGAGGAAGGGGTCCAGGACGGTTTCGCCCACAAAGGTGAACATCCTGATGAGGCGCCGGGGCAGCTCTGCCGGGAACATGGCCAGATGCTTGGTCTGCTTTTCACCGGGAAAGACCCAATGTCCCCGGAAGTAGGCATTCCATTCCTCGATGCTGAGGCGGGACTGCTCTTTGGCCTCCACTGAAGGCGGCGGGGTCTGCCCCGGTTTTTTGAAAATGAGAATGAACTCGTAGTCCAGTTTCAGCATGCCGTTGCGGGGAAAGGGAAAGGAGCCCATAATGGTGGCGCCGCCGCTGGTGTTGCAGGTGGTAACCTTCTGCCAGATGATGGCGCCCATATAATCCAGACCGATGGTTTCGCAGAATTTGATGATCTCGGTGCGGATGGGGATGATCTTATAGCGGCCGTAGTAGGCGGCCCGGGCAAACTGGTCGCCGATATTGACGCACAGCCGGCAACCCGGCCGCAGCACCCGATAACATTCCTGCCAGACCAGGTTGAGGTGATTGATATAGGCTTCGTAGGTATCATGGTAGCCGATCTGGTCCGTGGGGCCGTAATCTTTCAACTGCCAATAGGGCGGCGAGGTCACCACCAAATGGATTGACCGGTCGGCCACTTCCACCATGTTCCGGCAGTCCCCGAGAATAATTGTATGTCTGGTCACGTCTCCACCCGTTGGCTGCTGTTTTGTTGCTCGGCTTGGCAACTGCACAGTACGGCTGCAGGTTTGCCGCTTTCTTATTATACCGCAAGAAGACGATAAAGCGGACCAACCGGCTGCCGTCGGCCCGGGCATTAAAGAGCCCGCCGGCCAACCGGTAGGCCTCCGGAGCTCCCTTGTTTTGTCGGATCAATCCTGATAGTATTGATAAAAGAGTTCATCGCCAGCTCGGGCCGCAGCCCCAGAGGTTCATCATGTCTCTTGATCTCCTGACCGAGCGCCTCGGTGAAGCGCAGGCCTCTCTGTTGCTGGCAGCGAGTCCCAGGGAGTTGGCCCAGGCCATCAGCCAGGAGGCCGGCTCGCCTCTGCTCCTGGCGGATCATCCCTGGCTGCGGCAGGTGGCCGGCTCCCTGCCGCCGGCACTGGCGCGTCAGATGCAGTTCGCCGGAGAAACTGATACCGTTGCCCCCACCAGGGTGGATACCGCGGTGCTCGTCGGCCTCGGCGCGGTGCCGGAAACCGGTTCGGTGCTGGTACCAGGGCATACCGCCGCTTCCTGGCGGCTCTCCCTCTGCCCCCGACGCCTGGTGGTGGTCATTCCCGCCTCCAAAGCGGCCCTGACCGTGGCCGCGGCCCTGGCCCTGACCGCCCAGGAGCCGGCGGCATTGGTGAGCTGGCTCACCGGCCCCAGCCGCACGGCGGACATTGAAAAAGTTTTGGTGCTCGGGGCCCAGGGTGCCGCCGAGTTGACCGTTATTGTGTATGATCCGGAGCATATCGTGGCCTGAACGGGGATGAGGGTACGGTTTTTTGACCGGCTCGCCACCAAGAATCGGTCGGGTCAATCTGCCAGGGGGAGGATGCATGAAACCGGTGCCGGCTGCCGAGATAGAAAAACGTCAGCGCCTCTTACAGGAACTTCTGCCGGAAGTTGATGTAGAGTTGGCCCTGATCCGCCAGGCTGCGGATCTCTATTATTACAGCGGTATCATCGTTGACGGCTTCCTGGCCCAGGGGTCAGAGGGGGAAGCGGTCCTCCTTATCCGCCGGCCCCGGCACCGGTACGAAGACCAGGACCTGCCCTATCCGGTGGCGTATTATAAAGATCTCCGAGACATCCCGGCCATCTTGAGTCAGCTGGGTCTCGGCCACCACGGCGGCATCGGGGTGGAGATGGATGTCATGCCGGCTGCGCTCTACCGCCGTTTACAGGAGCAGATCTTTCCGCAGCGGCCTTTTCAGGACCTTTCCCCCTTGATCCGCCGGCAGCGGATGATCAAAAGTCCCTACGAGCTGGCCCAGATTCGTCGCGCCGCCCACATCCTGGATGAAGTCCTGGAGGCTGCGGCCACCCTGATCACTCCGGGTCGGACAGAACTGGAGCTGGCCGCAGACCTGGAGTATCGCCTGCGGGTCAGTGGCCACCAGGGCCTGGTCCGCACCCGCACCTGGAATCTGGAGATGTTTTTCGGCCATATCCTCTCGGGGCCGGACGGCGTCCAGGCCGCCTATGTGGAGACCCCCAGCGGCGGCAGCGGCTTCAGCCATGGTTTTCCCCAGGGAGCCGGGACCAAACATCTCATAGCCGGCGAGCCCATCAGCGTCGATCTGGCCGCCTGTGTCAACGGCTACATCGCCGATGCCACCCGGCTCTACGTCCTCGGCGACCTGCCAGCCGAGGCCTGGCGCACCGTGGAGCTGGTGGAGGAGTTGTTTGCGCTCTTTACGCACGAAGCCCGCGCCGGGGCTGTCCCGGCCGAACTGTATGAACATCTCCTGGCCAAGGTCAGGCAGGCCGGTCGGCTGGAGCAATTCATGGGCTTGGGGCAGGATCGGGTGGCCTTTGTGGGCCACGGGGTCGGCCTGGAACTGGACGAATTTCCCATTATCGGCGCCAGATTTTCCTGGCCCTTGGCCACTGATATGGTCCTGGCCTTTGAGCCCAAATTTTTCCTGCCAGGCATCGGCATGGTGGGTTTTGAGGACACCGGCCGCATCACCCCCACCGGGGTGGAATGGCTGACCCAGAGCCGGCGGCACGTCTTTCGCCTGCCCGCCTAACCGCTCATGGCGCTTGGTGTTGGCGTGCCCTTGGGGACAGGCCGCGTTCCCTGTTCCTCCAGCCAACCCCACTCCAACCAAGGCCTTTCGTGGTGCCATGAACCCACAAGAAGGCTTCATTTCCCATTGGGGAACAGAGGAAATATTGTGCCCCGGCCAGGCGGGCCTTCGGTATCCTCTTGCGAGGCCGGGAAAAAACCCGTATATTCTTTCTCACTAGCCTGTTTCCAAGGTTCTGGAATACTCGCTGCCCGCAAGGAGGAACATTATGCCGACCTACGAATTTCTCTGCAAGAAATGTGGCAAGGAATTCTCTCGCATCATGAGTATGAAAGAACGTGAGACCGAAAAAGTCAAATGCGAGCACTGCGGCTCTGAAGACGTGACGCCGCTGCTCAGCACTGTGATTACCAAGACCTCTCGGAAGAGTTAACCCCTCGCCACCGGCGGGCGGTGTGTGGACACGCCCGCCGCCTTCGGCCCTGCCGCTGTTTGCAGGCGCCACTCCTGCCTTCTCCCCGCCTCCGGCAAGCGGGCACAAACCTCCCGTCCTTTTCCCATTTCAGCTAAAGGGACGAAAATCGGAATTTTGGCGCGGACTGAAGCGCTGCGGCAGGTCAATGTTGATCGTCGTTCCCTTGCCCACCTGGCTCTGCACGGCAATAGTCCCCCGGTGTTCCTCCACGATCTGGCGCACAAAGACCAGTCCCAGGCCGGAACCGCCGATTTTGGTGGTATAAAAGGGGGTAAAAATCTGCTCGACCACGTCCGGCGGCATACCCCGGCCCGTGTCCTGCACCGCCAGACGGGACAATTCCCCCTCCCGCCGGGTTATCAGGGTGATGGTGCCGCCGGGCGGCGTGGCCTCAATGGCGTTGCGGACCAGATGTGACAGGGCCACCCGCAGCAGGTGGCTGTTGATCTTGCCGATAATGGGTTCGGGCCAGAGATCGGTGACCAGGACGATCTTTTTGGCAGCGATTTCCGGACCGAGCGTCTCCACCGTGGCCTGCACGACGTGGTTCAGGTCTTCCTGGCCGAAGAAATACTCCCGTTTTTGGGCCAAGGATTCGAACTTCTCCACCATTTCTTCCATGCGCTTGGTCTCGGCGGCAATGGTGTGCAGCCACTCCCGGGTGGGGTCGTCGGGCGACAGGCGGCGCAGGAGGAGACGGCTGAAACCACCGATGACGCAGATGGGGTTGCGGATGCCGTCAGCTACGCCCAGGGCCATCTCAGCCATGGTCCGTTCCATGACCATGGTTTCCAGGTCCCGGTTGAGGTTGAGAATATCCCGGCTCACGGTCTCCAACTCGGCGTGATTGGCGGACATGCGGTGATAGATGCGCTGGAAGTGGTGGAAAAAGACGGTAACGCTGGCAATGAGGATAAAAGTGAAGGTGTTGATGGCGCCACTGAAGGGTGATAAAGCCTGCCAGATGTGCCGGTAGCCGGCCATGATCAACAGGTGTTGGGCGATATGGCCCACCGAACGGGAGATGGCAAAGACGGCCAGGGCGGTGCTCAGCCAGAAAAGAAAAATCCACAGGGCGTTTTCCGGTTCCTGGCGGAGCAGCTGGCGCACTTTGGCCAGACACAACGCCGCCAGGATGATGGCCAGCGCCGACCCCACCATATCCACCAGGAGCGACGGCAGCAGAGACCAGATCATGGTCCCGGTACCCCCACTTGCCGCCTCCGAAAGGCCCGTAAGGCAAGGTAGAGCAGCAAAAAGGCCGGGACCAGAATAAGGTGGTCCAATTTGGCCAGATAATAAAGCAGACCGTTCAGGTCGGTGATGTGGAGGGTGCGCCAGAGGTATCCGGCCGAGCGGTCAATGGCGCTGGGATCCAACTGCTCTTCGGCTATGTGCCCGATAAAGGTGAGGATATTCCAAGCGCCAAAGAGAATGCAGGCCCAGAAAAGGCGGGTAAAGCCTGGCCTGGCCTTTAAATCCTGCCGCCAGATCTGCCAGCAGACATAGATCATGGCGATGAGAAAAACGATATGGCCCAGCTGATGGGCATAGAGGCCCTCCGGATCGCCGTGGGTCTGGATCGCCCAGGCCAGGCGGGGCCGGAAGATGAGTCCCAGTGCCATCAGGAATATGGACGTTGCCATCTGAGCTCTTTGCCTCCTGTGCCGGTGTCCTCCCGGAATTCTCCGGTTGCTGACCGACCCGGCCCGTGCCTTTTGCTAAAATCCGTCATATCTTCCATTCCCTTTACGACATGACGTATCCCAATTCTCGGAGGGCCCGGGGGTCTTTGCGCCAATTTTTCCAGACCTTGACCCACAGCTCCAAAAAGACCTTGCAATCCAGGAGTTTCTCCAACTCCTCCCGGGCCTCTTGGCCGATGAGTTTCAGGCGGCTGCCCTTTTTGCCGATGATAATGGCCTTTTGGGAATCGCGCTCCACATAGATAATGGCCCGGATCTTAACCAGCCGGGGACGCTCATCTTCCTCAAAAGACTCGATCTGCACCGCCGCGGCGTAGGGGATCTCCTGGGAGGTGTGGTGGAAGACCCGTTCCCGGATAAATTCGGCAGCCAGGAATCTCTCGGTCTGATCGGTCAGTTGCTCCGGCGGGTATAGCGGTGGCGCCACCGGCAGGCGCTGGACGATTTCCGCCACCAGGTTGGGCAGACCGTCGCCCAACAGGGCCGCAATGGGCACCACCGGCGCCTCGGGCAGCAGAGAGTGGTAGTGGTCAATGAGCGGCAAGACCTCGGGCCGGCTGATGAGATCAATCTTGTTGATGGCGACGATGAGAGGTTTGGCCGCCTGTCGGAGGTGGGGCAGAATGGCTTCTGCCGCGGATTCTCTGGTGTCCGGCGTCACCAGCCAGACCACGACATCGGCATCCGCCAGGGCTCCCAGGGCAGTTTTGACCAGACTCTCGTGGAGGAGGCTCTTGGGATCCATAATCCCCGGGGCGTCCAGAAAAAGTATCTGCGCCCGGGGGAGGTTGACCACCCCCAACAGCCGGTGGCGGGTAGTCTGGGGTTTGGGCGAGGTGATGGCTACCTTGTCCGCCACCAAACGGTTGAGGAGCGTGGATTTGCCCACATTGGGGGCTCCACAGAGAGCGACAAAGCCGCAGCGGTAATCGTTCTCGGGCAGGTGTTCGGTCGTTGTCATGGCGGACCGGCCGTAGGCTGAAGATAGAAACCATTCATCTTAATTTTACCGTTTTTTAAGAAATCGGCAATTATCATTCCCTCCTGCATCGTCACCCTCGGATCCGGGCCATGACGATGCCGCCAGCCAATCCAAGGACAGCCAAGCCCACACAAAGCCAGGCAAAGCAATCGCCCCAGCGGGTGTAGAAACTGCCGCCGGCCAGAAGCGGCAGGGCGCCGGTATGAGCGGTGGCGATGTAGAGCTCGGAGTGCCAGAGGATGCTGCCATCGGGCCGGGCCAGGGCGCTGATGCCGGTATTGGCGGCCCGGGCCAGGGATACCCGGTTTTCCACGGCCCGGGTCACCGACATGGCCAGATGTTGGTACGGCGCGCTGGTGCGCCCGAACCAGGCGTCATTGGTGATGTTGATCAACAGATCGGCGCCGTTGGCCACCATGGCCCGGCTCAGATAAGGGAAAATGGATTCAAAACAGATGAGGGTGCCCAGATTGGCTTCGGGGAGGTTCAGGACCCGACCCACCGGTCCCTCGATAAAATCGCCTATCATGGGGACCATCTTGCCGATGAAGGGAAAAAAGCGGCGCAAGGGCACGTATTCGCCATACGGGACCAGGTGGGCCTTGTCATAATAACCGATGACCGCGCCGTCCTGATCCAACAGGTAAGCCCGGTTAAAAAATGACTCGCCTTCCGGCCCGCTCTCAAAGGCCGGACTGCCGAACAGGAGATAGCTGCCACTTTCCTGGGCCACGGCCGTCACCACCGGAGACAGTTTTTGATCCCGCAGAAAGAAAAACGGCGCCGCGGTCTCGGGCCAAACCACCAGCTTGGGGTCTTGGGGGCGGGAGTGCAAGGTCAAATCCCGATAGATCTGGAGGGTCTCCTGTTGATAAGCCGGATCCCATTTGCGCCCTTGTTCAATGTTGCCTTGCACCACGGCCACGGTAAAAGTGGGGCTGTGCGCCATCTGCTCCTGCACCTGGGGCAGGCGGAAGCGGCCATAGGCCAGGATCGCCAGAAGGCAGAGCACTGCCACGGCTGCCGGTCGCCAGCGGCACCGTTTGGCCAGCGCGCCCTGGAGAAGTTCATAGAGGCCGATATTCCAGACCACGATGAGAGCGCTTAAACCATAGACGCCGGTGAGGTCCACCACCTGGAGGAGATAAGGCGATTGATGGAAACCATAGCCCACAAGCATCCAAGGGAAGCCGGTAAACAGATAGGTCTGGAGGAACTCCAGGCTGACCCAGAGGACCGGCCCCCACCAGATAGCGGCCAGCCCCCGGTCCCGCCCCCAGGTGTAGAGCCAGGCCCAGGCGCCCCGAAAGAGGCTGATATACCCGGCCAGGAGAAGCAACACCACAAAACCGACAGGCAAGGGCAGTTTGCCATAGATGACCGTGACGTAGACGATCCAGTAGAGCATGACCAGGTTTTGCGCCAGGCCGTGCACGAAGCCCCAAAGGAAGGCGGCCCGCCCCCGGCGGTCCTCCAGGACCCAGAGCAAAGGGAGGAGCGCCCCCCAGAGGAATATGGTCAGATTGAATTTCGGCAGCGCCAGGGCCAGCATGGCTCCAGAAACCACCACAGCCAGAAGATGGAAGAGCATAAGATCGGCAGTTCCTCCCAACGATTCCGGGGCGCAGCGCTCCCTGAGCCGTCCGCCGACTCCCATGTCCTGCCCGGCCCCGTTTGATGATCTTATTATGGGGTATGTCAGACCCAAAAAACAAGTTAATGTTTTGTCCACGCCCGGACGCCGCCCTCGGTCAGGCAGCTTCTTGGGCCAAGAAAGCTCATGGCCCCCTGATCCTAATTCTGTTAAGATGGAGGCATAACCATGCCGGGGGTCATGAGCCGGGCTGCCGGGATACGCAGAACATCAGGCAAGGAGGACGGGTTATGAAGATTTTGGTGGTTTACTACTCAATGTATGGGCACGTCCTGCGGCTGGCCGAGGCCGTGGCGGCGGGGGTGCAGTCTGTCCCCGGGGCGGAGCTGGTCCTGCGGCGGGTACCGGACTTGCCTTTCAACGAAGCCAAGGTCCGGGAGAGCAAACATGCCCAGGAGGTCCTAAGCCGGCAAAAGGATATCCCCTATTGCAGCCTGGATGATCTCCGCAGTGCCGACGGCGTGCTGTTCGGCACCCCGACGCGCTTTGGCAACATGTGCGCCCAGATGAAGGCCCTCTTTGATCAGATGGTGGAATTGTGGGGGCAGGGAGCCATGGAGGGCAAGCCCGCGGGTTTGTTTGTGTCCACCGCCACCAGCCACGGCGGCCAGGAGACCACCGGGTATACCATGATGGTACCGTTGCTGCATTTGGGAATGCTTATCGTCGGGGTCCCTTATTCCACGCCGGGGATGTTGCATACTGAAGGCCGGGGCGGCACGCCCTATGCGGCCACGACCGTGGCCGGCGGCCGCAATGATCTCCTGCCGGCTGCCGAAGATCTGGAAATCGCCAAGGCCCTGGGAGCGCGGGTGGCGGCCATTGCTGCCAAATTACGGGGTTAAAAAGGCAGGGCCCGAAGCAGATGGGAACCGGCGGGGCCGCTCCCCCCCGTCGTCCGGAACCGACCCCCAATGGCCCGAGGCGCCGGGCGTGGCCCCTACCCTCCCTCAATCTGGCTGATGAGAAAGTTTTCCCAGGCCGGCACGTCGTCGGGGGGCGGCAGGTGAAGCAGGTGCGCCAGGGGGACTTCGGCCCGGGCACTGGAGGCATGACCGCCGGCAGAACCCAGGCGACCGAAGGCCCTGGCGGCCAGTTTACCGGCATTTTTGCGGATACCGTCATTGCGGAAAATGACGACGAGGCGGTTGTCGTAGACGCCCCCCACAAAACTCCAGGTGATTTCGATCACCCGCAGGAAAAATTCGGCTAAAATCACCAGAATATCAGGATTGGGCACCCGCCCCACATAACAATAGACCCGTTCCCGCCGTCGCTGTTGGCGGTTGAGCCCCAGTTGGAAATAGTGCAGCATTTCCAGAGTCATTTCGGCGATTTCAATGCGGCGCAACAGGGCGTGGCGGGTAAAGCGGAACAGATAATGGAAGGCCCGGATGTCCGCTTCAATGGAAGGGCGCTCGAAATTGTGGGTGTCCGTCTTGATGGCGTAGGACAGGGCGGTGGCCAATTTCATGGAAGGCTTAATTTTGGCCTGCCGGAGGTATTCGGTCATGATGGTGGAGTTGGAGCCGTAGCCGGTCCGGATATCCAGGAAGCGGGCGCTGCTTTGGGGCAGCAGCGGATGGTGGTCAATGATGACATCGTAGGCGAAATCGGCAAACAGGGGGTTATGGGAAGGTTGGGAGTCGACCAGGGCAAAGCGGTTGAAATCATCCCGTTGGATCTGATCAAATGCGGTCAGCGGTATTTCCAGCAGCCTGACCATGGTTTGATTCTGGGGGCGGGTAATGGCCCGGATAGGAGCAATAGTACAGACGGCCAGCCGCCGCCACAGCAGCCGTTTCAAGGCCAGAGCGCTGGCAATGGAGTCAGGATCAGCGTCAATGAGGATGAGCAGGCGGTCTTGGTGATGGAAAAGCTGCCGCAGCTTCCGTAAGCGATCTCTCATAGGCCCTCGGTATCCTTACTCTAAACCAAAGAGCCGCAGGTGGCAAGAGAGGAAAAAAGGATAATTGCCGCGGCAGCAAGCCAAACCGGGGGACCGCCAGGAAAAAACCGCCGGGCGCACCGTTCTTGCTTACCGGTTGCCCGTTTTGGCGGCTGGTTTGGTCGGTTTGTGAGGTTTGGGCCGGGGAGCAGGCTTCTGATGCAAGACTGTGTGCAAGACCTGACTGAGATCGTTAATCTTGTATGGTTTGGCTATGACCCCGTGAAAGCCAAAATCGGTGTAGTGGGCCAGAATCGGGTCATCGCCATAGCCACTGGAAACGATTGCCCTGACCTGAGGATCAAGCTGCCGGAGGAGTTCAATGGTCTCCTTGCCCCCCAGGCCGCCGGGCACCGTGAGATCGAGGATCACGGCGGCAAATCTCTCCTGGTTCTTCTGGGCCGATTGATAGGCCTCCAGGGCCTGGCCGCCGTCTTTGACGCACACCGGTTCGTAGCCCAATCTCAGCAACATGTGAGATAAAACCTCCCGGACGGAAGCCTCGTCATCCATCACCAAAATCCGTCCCTGGCCGCGGATGGGCATGGTGGCCACCTTGGGGCGGGAAGCTTGAGCCGCCACGGGTGATACCGGCAGGTAGATGCGGAAGCAGGAACCCTTGTTGAGACGGGATTCCACACTGATATGGCCCTGATGATTTTTCACAATGGAGTAGGCGGCGGTCAGACCCAGGCCGTTTCCCAGCTGTTTGGTGGTGAAGTAAGGGTCAAAAATCTTCTCCAGATCCTTGGGACTGATGCCTACTCCCTGATCGGTGATGGATATCCGGACATAGCGGCCTTCGGCCAGGGGGAGGCCGAGGGCCGCAGTCACCAGACAGTTTTGGACCGCCACGGTGATGCGACCGCCGTGAGGCATGGCCTGGTCGGCATTCAGGAGGATGTTGTTGATGACCTGGTGCATCTGGTCTTCGTCAACCTCCACCGGCCAGAGATCATCATCAATCAGCAGTTCCACTGCGGATTGGGACCCACTGAGGGCCAAAGGTACTGCGTCCTGAATCAACTGGGCCGGGTCCAGCGGTTTTTTCAAGGGCATGCCACCCTTGGCAAAGGTGAGCAGTTGTCTGGCCAGATGTTGGGCCCGTCGGCAGGCATCGTCGGCTTCGGCTAAATATTTCTGACACTTGCCATCCTGTTTTAACTCCATCCCCACCAACTCGATGTTCCCCAGGATAACGGTCAGGATATTGTTGAAATCGTGGGCAATACCGCCAGCCAGGATGCCCAGGGATTCCAATTTGTCGATGCGCAGACGCTCCTGTTCTATCTTTTTCAGATCACTGATATCCATGGCCGCGAAGACCAGATCAGCGGCGCGGGCATCATGCTCCGCACCGAGG
>CALGOE010000188.1 GCA_937958145.1 uncultured Desulfobacca sp. | reverse complement strand
CAGCCGCCTGCCCCTGGTAATCCAGGAAATCAGCCAAGCCGGGGGGCAGATCCAGGCCATCCGGGTCACTGCGGCGGATCTGGAGGAGCTCTACCGTGAATTTAGTCACTGAGGCCGTCAAAGTCTGGGCCTTCGCGGCCCGGGGCGGGGTCATGAACCGCCGCAACGTCTTTGCGGTCTTTGAAATGTTGTTCTGGCCGCTGGTGGGGCTGTTCTCGGTGGGGCTGCTGACCCGCTTTTTGGAACTCGGCGCCGAGACCGTGTCTTTCGTCCTCATCGGTGCCGTGGCCATGAACACGGTCCAGATCGCCCAATTGGACGTGTCGTACGCCCTGCTCTACGATGTCTGGGCCAAGAGCCTGAAACACGGCTTTATCGCCCCCATTCATCTGGTCCACGTTATTTTAGGCTCGGGGTTGGTGGGACTGATCCGGGGCCTGGTGGTATTTGCCATTATGTTGGCCTTAAGCATCTGGGCCTTTGACATGGACCTGCGACAGGCCGGCTGGGGCGGGCTGGCGGTCTTTTTCCTGGGTCTTTTTCTGGTGGCCGTCATCGAAGGGGTCCTGGTTCTGTCATTGGTGCTCCTCTTCGGCCATCGGGCCGAGATCACCGCCTGGGCCATCTCGTATTTAGTGCTCCTGTTGGCCGGCCTCTACTATCCGGTGACGCTTTTGCCGACCAGCCTCCAGGCTGTGGCCCAGGCCATTCCCTTGACGCATTTTATGGAATATTTTCGGGCCTTTTATGGCTTTCCCCTCTCGGTTGCCGCCCCTCTGGCCCGGGGCTTTCTCCTCAGCCTGGCCTACCTGGCGGCGGGCTACGGCCTCATCAGCCTCAGCCTCTGGCGGGCCCGGCAGCGGGGGACATTGCTGAAATTGTCGGAATAACAGAAAAGGCCAAGAGCCAAGAGGAAGCGCTGCGATCAGCAGGTTATGGCCAAACTGTTTTTGGGGGGGGGATAAAAACCTCCCACCAATTGGTTCCTTGCCCTTGTCATCCTGAGCGCAGCCAAGAGACACGCTGGCGGTATTCATTTCTTTGCCAAAACATTGCCGGAGAGCAATGATTATGCCCAGAACCACTGACCACGATTCACTGACCACTGACCACTACTCACTGACCACTGTCCATGATCGGCGTCTTTGACTCAGGCTTTGGCGGACTGGCGGTGCTGCGGGAATTCCTCGGGGCCCTGCCGGAGTATGATTATCTCTATTTGGGGGACAACGCCCGCATTCCCTACGGCACGCGCTCGGACGCGGTGGTGTTGCAATTCACCCAGCAGGCGGTGGAGTATCTCTTTGCCCAGGGCTGCGTGTTGATTATCTTGGCCTGCCACACCGCCTCGGCCAAGGCCCTGCGCGCCATTCAACAGCACTATCTGCCCTGGCACTACCCAAACAACCGGGTCCTGGGGGTGGTCATCCCCACCGTGGAAGAGGCCCTGGCCCGCAGCCGGCGCAAGCGCATCGGCGTCATTGCCACGGAAGGCACGGTGGCTTCCAATTCCTTTAAGATTGAATTGCGCAAACTTGACCCCAGCGTCCAGGTCTTTCAGCAGGCCTGTCCCCTTTTGGTGCCCATTATTGAATGCGGCGAGCAGGACGGGGAGGTGGCCGACCTGATGCTGCGCAAATACCTCGCACCCCTGTTGCACCAAGACATTGACACCCTGATCCTGGGCTGCACCCACTATTCCATCCTGAAACCCAAAATTCAGCAGTATGTCAACTCCCAGGTGGAGATCATCTGCTCCGGTGAGGTGACTGCCGTGAAATTGGCGGATTACCTGCAGCGCCACCCGGAGATCGAAACCCGCCTGAGCCGCCGCGGCCGCCGCCGCTACCTCACCACCGACCTGACGCCGCGCTTCCGGGATCTGGCCAGCCTTTTCATGGGCGAAGAGATCGCCGCCGAAGTGGTGCAGCTCTAAGAGGAAAAAAAGAAATCACAACCCAGAGCATGCGGCTCACGTTTTCGCCCTTGACGTTTGACCTCTTGGGAAGCTGTTTGCAATCGAGGTGGAATCGGGTTACAATAGGGCTAACAAATTTGCCAACATTTTCTTATGCCTACCCCTAAACGAGCAAAGAAGAAAGAGAAGGCCAAGGTTCCCCGGGCAGGGGTTGTGTCTCCGGCCCCGGCGGGGCGCGGCCTGAGCCAGGAGTTGTTTGCCCTCCTGCTCCTGGTGGTGGACCTCTTCCTGATTCTCAGCCTGGTCTCTTTTCAGCCGGCGGATCCGCAAACCCTCACGGGTTTAGCCAAGGCCGGGACCGTCAACAATTGGGGGGGCAAGGCCGGGGCGCTGGTGGCTGCCGGGCTGATGGGCGGTCTGGGGCTGGCGGCCTTCTGGCTGCCCATTATGGTGAGTTGGCTGGCCCTGCAGTGTTATCAGGGTTCCCTGGCGGGCCTGTCGCCGTGGACCGGGGCGGCCTATCTGGCCCTGCCGGTGGCCAGCGCCGGTCTGCTGGCCCTGGGCTGGCCCAGCCTCGGTTGGGGCGGCGGTCAGGTGGCTGGTGGCGGCGCCATTGGTGCCTGGCTGACCCGGCTGATGCAGCCGGTCCTGAACCTGGCCGGCAGCCTGCTGTTGTTGAGCGCCGTAGCCTTGGCCAGCTTCATGGGGATCACCCGCCTATCGTACGTGGCCCTGCTGCGGCGGCTGGGCGTCGGCCTGGGCGAGATGTTCCGCCGCCGCCCCAGGTATCCGGCCACGGAACCCGAGCCTGATCTGATCCGGGTTAAACAGCCGCAGCGGCCCAGCGGCCTGACGCCGGAGATCGCCCGGCCGGCGCCGGAGGAGGAGGCGCCGATCCTGAGCCCGCCGGCCGTGCCAACGCCAGCCACCGAGGTGGCCGCACCCCCGCCGGCCGTGGCTACGGCCGCGGCTGCCGAAGAAGCCAAACCAAAAAGGGCGCGGAAGCCCAGGGTGCCGGCCATCAGCAATTTTCAGCTGCCGCCTTTGGATTTCCTGTCTCCGCCGCCGCCCTACGATCACCAGGTCCAGGAAGAGGCCCTTCTGGCCCAGGCCCGGAAACTGGAAAACACCCTCATGCATTTCGGCGTGGAGGGCAAGGTAGTGGCCATCCGTCCCGGTCCGGTGATTACCATGATCGAATTTGAGCCGGCTCTGGGGGTCAAGATCAGCAAGGTGACGGGATTGGCCGACGACCTGGCCCTGGCCCTCAAGGCCCTGTCCATCCGCATCGTGGCGCCGGTACCGGGCAAGGCCGTCATCGGCATCGAGGTGCCCAATCCCAAGCGCCAGTTGGTCACTCTCCGGGAAGTCCTGGCCCATGAGGTCTATCATAAATCGCCGTCGCGGCTGACCATTGCTCTGGGCAAGGACATCACCGGCCAGCCGGTGGTGGCGGACCTGGCCAAGATGCCGCACCTGCTCATCGCCGGCGCCACCGGCACGGGCAAGAGCGTCGGCCTCAATTCCATGATCATCAGCATCCTTTATAAGGCCACGCCGGAAGAGGTGCGGTTTCTGATGGTGGACCCGAAACGGATTGAATTGTCCACCTACGAAGGCATTCCGCACCTGCTGCATCCGGTGGTCACCAACCCCAAGGTAGCCACCACCGCCCTGCGCTGGGCCGTGGACGAAATGGAGCGGCGCTACAGCCTGCTGTCCGACCTGGAAGTGCGCAATATCGAGAACTACAATCAGAAGCTGATTAAAGAACAGAAGGTTTACCGCGACGATGACGACGAGGAGCCGCAGCTCCGCCTGTTGCCTTATATTATTATTATTATCGATGAGTTAGCCGACCTGATGTTGGTCTCTTCCCGGGAGACGGAAGAGTATCTCATCCGTCTGGCGCAAAAATCCCGGGCCGCTGGCATCCACCTGATCCTGGCGACGCAGCGGCCGTCAGTGGATGTCATCACCGGGCTCATCAAGGCCAACTTCCCCACCCGGATTTCCTTCCAGGTTTCCTCGAAAGTGGATTCCCGCACCATTTTGGACACCATCGGCGCTGAGCGCCTTTTGGGCATGGGGGACATGCTCTTCATCCCGCCCGGAACCTCCCGTCTGAAGCGCATTCACGGCGCCTATATTTCCGAAGAGGAGGTCAAGCGGGTGGTGGAATACCTGAAGACCCAGCAGGAACCGGTTTTTGAAGCGGGGATCCTGGCCATGCAGGAGGAGGAGCGCCAGGAAGAGGAGATGGGCGACAAGGATGAGAAGTATGCCGAGGCCATCGAGATCGTGGCCGAAACCCGGCAGGCCTCCATCTCCATGCTGCAGCGGCGTCTGCGGGTCGGCTACAACCGGGCCGCCCGCATTATTGAAATGATGGAAAAAGAGGGCCTGGTGGGGCCGTCGGACGGCATCAAGCCCCGGGAAGTGTACGTGCCCCGACGGTGAGGTGAGGATGGATTGTCAAGAGGTTATCTTTTCAGGCCATGCTGTGCAACGGATGTTTGAAAGGCAGATCTTATAGGGCGGCCTGCGGCCGCCGTCGCTGCCTGGTTAAAGTAGCGCCGACCTCCTGGTCGGCAGCGCCTTTGTCCGCCGGTCTGGAGACCGGCGCTACCAAATTTGCTTTGTCCTGGGCGGTCCCCTTAATTGCTGTCAACCCGAGCCGCCGTTCCGGTGGGAAGGGAAGAGGGAAGAGGGAAAAGGGATCAGGTTAATAAATGGGGGTACAGGCTTCCCAGACGGTGCGCCCTGTGAACAGTGGGCAGTGGGCAGATTTTGTAGGGCGGCCTGGTTAAGGTAGCGCCGACCTCCTGGTCGGCAGCGCCTTTGTCCGCCGGTCTGGAGACCGGCGCTACCAAATTTGCTTTGTCCTGGGCGGTCCCCTTAATTGCTGTCAACCCGAGCCGCCGTTCCGG
>CALGOE010000187.1 GCA_937958145.1 uncultured Desulfobacca sp. | reverse complement strand
AAAAGATTCCTGAGCCGTCGCTGCGACCATACCGCCGTTTGTATGCAATCTGGCCCCAACCCGCCAGCCCCTAACGTCGCCCCTGAGGCTGCTCGCCAGGCGGCGGGGCGTTTTTCGGCCGCGGCCGGCCCCCTGCGGGTGGAACCGTACGGCGCCGGCAACGTTCATGACACTTTTCTGGTCACCCCCACCGGCGCGGGGGCGAGGCCGTTCATCCTGCAACGCCTCAATACCGTTGTCTTTCCCGATCCGGCCCTGATCCTGCGCAATCTTCGGGTCCTGACGGCCCATGTGGCCCGGCGGAGGCTCGATGCTCCTGTGGCCCCGGGCCGGCGCTGGGAACTGCCCCGGATCATTCCCACTGTTGACGGCCAGGATTATTGGCGGGACGATAACGGCTCCTGCTGGCGGGCCCTCAGCTTCATTCGCGCCGCCCACACCTTTGACACCATACAGAATGAGCCGCACGCCTGGGAAGTGGGTTACGCCCTGGGCCGGTTCCACCTTCTGGTCAGCGCTCTCCCCCCCCAGGACCTGGCAGACACTTTGCCGGGCTTCCATGTTACCCCCGCCTACCTCAAGGCGTATGACCAGATCCGGGCGCAAACCTCCATCCCGGCCCTGCCCGAGGCCGCCTATGCCCAGGAGTTCATCCAGCGCCGGCGGAGCTGGGCCGGCCTCCTGGAAAACGCCAAAGAGGCCGGCATCTTAAAACTCCGGATCATCCACGGCGACCCCAAGGTGAACAACGTCCTGCTGGACACGGGGAGCGGCCAGGCCGTGGGCCTTATTGACCTGGATACGGTCAAACCGGGCCTCATTCACTATGATCTGGGCGATTGCCTCCGCTCCGGCGCCAATCCCCTGGGCGAGGAGACCACCGCCTTTGACCGGATTCACTTTGACCTGACGTTGGCCCGGGCCCTCTGGCGCGGCTACCTCTCCCAGGCCTGTCATTTCCTCACCGCCGCGGATTACGACTATCTCTACGACAGCATCCGTCTCATCGCCTTTGAGTTGGGGCTGCGCTTTTTTACCGACTACTTGGCGGGGAATGTCTATTTTCGCGTCCGCCACCCGCAGCACAACCTCTGGCGGGCGGTGGTCCAATTTCAACTGACGGCAAGCATCGAAGCCCAGGAGGCGGAGCTGCGCCGGATTTTGGCAGAACGACGATGACCGAGCAAGCATTCACCCTGCGCCCCTTCCCGGCGGACTGCTGCCTGCCGGCCGTGGCTCTGGGCGGCCGTCTGTGGCGGCAAGGCAGCCTCTTGGCCATTACCTTTATCCTCTCCGGACAGTTGGCAGACGTGGTCATTCCGGCCCCGGCCCCGGTTCCGGCCCGCCGCTGGCTCCTGTGGGAAGCCACCTGCAGCGAATTCTTCCTGGCCCGGCCGGGTCATGACGACTACTGGGAATTCAACCTCTCCCCCAGCGGCGACTGGAACGTCTTCCACCTCAGCGGCTACCGCCAGGGCATCCAGGAGGAACCGGCCATCACCACTCTGGCGGTGTCGGTGGCGCGCCGGCCGGACCAGCTCAGCATCAGTCTGCAGACCGACTTGGCGGCCATCCTGCCGGCCGACCAACCCTGGGACGTTGCCATCAGCATGGTGCTCCTCCATCCCGACGGCCATGCGACCTTTTGGGCCCTGACCCACCCGGCCCCGCAGCCGGATTTTCACCACCGGGCCGGTTTTATCCTTACCATCTGACACCGCTCCGGCGCCGCCAGGGAGGAAAACCCGGGGCCTTGGCTGCAACAAAAAATATTCCCGCCCCCTTGCCCTGGCATGAGCGCGGCATTAGATTACTAATCAGTAGTTATTATTTTTATCTGAGGAGATGGCCATGGCTCTTGCCCCCTTAACCTTCGCCTATATGAAAGAAGATCTAGACAACTCCACCCTGGGCCGCCTGGTGGCCGAGCTGCGCTTGGCCGCGGAAAACTGCCCGCAATGCGAAGGCACCCGGGAATACACCTTCACCTCCCGGGGCCGGGATAACCAGGTTCCCTGCGTCCGCTGCGAACCGGTCTATAAATTGTTGGAGCTTTTTGAACCGGTGGTGGAACTCATCCGAAACGATTCGCCGTATTAACCATTCCGGGCGCAGCAGCGCTTCTGCCGCCGGTCCCGGCCCCCGCCGGGACCGGCTTTTTTCGTTTTTGGCGGCCAGTCCGGGAAAAAGTTACCTCCGCGGCGATAGGGGTCTCTCCTCATGCCGGGGTGAATTTGGCTTAGCAGGGGGCCTCTTGCATTTTTTTTCACAAGACAGTTGACAAGAAGCTTTCGGAAACATACAATCTTTTTTTATTTTCCCATGATGTAGAGGTTTACCCTGCCCCCGCCTCAGGGGTAAAAATACGTTTATTAAAGGAAAAAGAGGATTATGAAGAAGCATTATCTCTTGGCCCCCGGGCCGACGCCGGTCCCCCCCGAAACCTTGCTGGCCATGGCCACTCCCATTATTCACCACCGTTCGCCGCAATTTGCCGAGGTCGTGGCCGAGTGTCGGGAAGGACTGAAGTATCTGTTCCAGACCAAACAGGAAGTCCTGATCCTGGCCTCGACGGGGACGGGTGCTATGGAAGGGTCCATCACCAACACCCTGAGCCCCGGCGACACGGCGCTGGTCGTGCGCGGCGGCAAGTTCGGTGAGCGCTGGGGAGAAATCTGCCAGGCTTACGGCGTCAATTTTGAAGCCATCGACGTGGAATGGGGCCGGGCGGTGAAGGCGGAGGAGATTGCCGCCAGATTGAAAGCCAACCCCAATATCAAAGCGGTCTGCCTGCAGGCCCATGAGACCTCCACCGGCGTCTGCCACCCGGTGAAAGAAGTTGCCGAGATTACTCGCAATCTACCGGGAACGCTGCTCATCGTGGATGCCATCAGTGCCCTGGGAGCGTATGAATTGCCCATGGATGCCTGGGGCATTGACATCATGGTCGCCGGCTCCCAGAAGGCCATGATGCTGCCGCCCGGTCTGGCCTTTGCCTGCCTGAGCGACAAGGCCTGGGAATTTACCAAGACCGCCAAGTGCAGCAAATATTATTTCAATTTCTCCAAGGAATTAAAGAACATCCAGAAGAATACCGGTGCCTATACCTCGGCCGTCTCTTTGGTCATGGGTTTGCGGGACGTCCTCCGTTACTTCAAAGAGACCGGCCTGGAAAAGATTTTCGCCGAACACAAGCTCATGTCCAAGGCCACCAAAGCTGCGGTCCAGGCCCTGGGACTGGAACTGTTCAGCAAAGAAGGGGCTTCCGACGCCCTCACGGCCGTGTTGGCGCCGGCCGGGGTGAATGGCCAGGATGTTGTCAAGCTGCTCCGGGAAAAATACGGCATCATGATCGCCGGCGGCCAGGCCGAGGCCAAGGGCAAGATCTTCCGCATCGCCCACATGGGCTATATCGGCAATTTTGACATCATTATGATCATCGCCGCCCTGGAGGTGGTTTTGAACGAACTGGGCTACAAAGCTCCGTATGGCGCCGGGGTCAAGGCGGCCGAAGAAGTTCTGTTTGGGGGTGCCTAAGCCATGAAAGTCCTGATCAGCGACAATTTACATCCCAAAGGGGTGGCGATCTTTGAAGCGGCCCCCAACATCGAAGTCATTAACCGGCCGGGGCTGCCGCCGGAAGAATTTCTGGAAGTGGTCCGGGATGTGGACGGTCTGGTCATCCGCAGCGCCACCAAAGTAACCGCCAAAGTCCTGGAAGTGGCCACCCGCCTGAAGGTGGTGGGGCGGGCCGGCACCGGTCTGGACAATGTGGACATTCCGGAGGCCACCAGACGGGGCATCGTGGTCATGAACACCCCGGGAGGGAACACCATTACCACCGGTGAGCACGCCATCTCCATGATGCTGGCCCTGGCCCGCAACATCCCCCAGGCAGCCCACTCCATGCGGGAAGGCCGGTGGGAAAAAAAGCGGTTCCAGGGTCGGGAAGTCTATAATAAAACCTTGGGCATCATCGGTCTGGGCCGCATCGGCACGGTGGTGGCCAGCCGGGCCCAGGGCCTGAAGATGCGCATCCTGGGGTATGACCCTTTTGTGAAAAAAGAGATGGTGACCTCCTGCGGCGTTGAGGTGGTTTCCCTGGACGAGCTTTTTGCCCGGTCTGATTTCATTACCCTGCACACCCCGAAAACCAAGGACACCACCCATCTCATCAATCGGGAAGCCTTCAAGAAGATGAAGCGGGGGGTCATGATCATCAACTGCGCCCGGGGCGGTCTCATTGATGAAGAGGCCCTGAAAGAAGCTTTGGAAGAGGGCATCGTGGCCGGCGCCGCCTTGGACGTCTTTGAGAAAGAACCGCCGGTGGGGTCGCCGCTGCTCCTCATGGGCAACGTTATCTGCACCCCGCACCTGGGCGCCTCCACGGAAGAGGCCCAGGAAAACGTGGCCGTGGCCGTGGCCGAACAGATGGTGGACTACCTGCTGAACGGCACCGTCAAGAACGCCGTCAATGCCCCGTCGGTGAGCGGCGAGCTTCTGAACCAGTTGCGGCCGTTCCTGACCCTGGCCGAGGCCTTGGGTTCCTTCCAGACCCAGATCGCCGAGGGCCCCATTGACAGCGTCAATATCGAGTATATCGGCGAAATCTCCAAGCTGGACACCACGCCGCTGTTCCACTCCATCATGAAGGGATTGCTCTACCCCATCATGCGGGATGACGTCAACTACGTCAACGCCCCGGCTTTGGCCAAACAGCGGGGTATCCACATCACCGAGACCAAGGTGGAATCCGCCGAGGATTTCACCACCCAACTGCGCCTGACGGTGCGGGCCGGCAAAAAGGAAAACCTGTTGGCCGGCACCGTCTTCGGCCGCTACGAACCCCGGATCGTGCGCATCAATGCCTTCCGGCTGGAGGCCATTCCCCAGGGCCATATGTTGTTTATCTACAACACCGACCGGCCCGGCGTCATTGGCGCCATCGGCACGACCATCGGCAAACATGATATCAACATTGCCCGGATGACGGTGGGTCAGGAAAAAGACCGGGGGCAGAACATCATCCTGCTCACCACCGATACGCCGGTGACCCCGGAATGCCTGGCCGATGTGCGGGCCCTGCCCCACGTCGCTTCGGCCCTGCCCCTGGAATTGTAGGATCTGCGCCGAAGTCTATCGGCTCCGCCGCCCCCCTCTCCCCCCAAGCCAAGCGCCGGCGGGGGAGAGGGAGGTGACGATGCCATCGCCGCACCGGCAACCATAACCTGGGCTGGCCGCAGCCAAGCCCACAGCCCATCTCGTCATATACCTGCAGGGAAGGGTGGACACCGCCATGACCGAACCTGAGGATAAAGGCTTTACGGTTCACGACCGCCGTTTTTTCCAACAATCAGAAGAAGAAAAAGAGCGTTTGCGCCAGGAATCCCGGGAGCGGCAGGCGGCCAAAGAGGCCTATGAGTCCGAAGCCACCAAAGCCGCAGCCAATGCCGGGGACACGGCTGAAGGACCCTTGCCGGAAATTACCTTCGCCTCGTTTATCATGTCATTGGGCACCTCGGTCTTCTTTCATCTGGGCGACCTGCCCCACCCCGAGACCGGGGCGGCGGAAAAAAATCTGCCTCTGGCCAAACAGACCATCGATCTTCTGGGGCTGTTGCGGGAAAAGACCCGCAACAATCTGACCCCCGAGGAAGAAAATATCTTTGATCACCTGCTCTATGACCTGCGCATGCGGTATGTCAAAGAGGTGACCAAACCGGGAACCTGATGGAGGCCATTACTCTGTGCTGTCCGGCCAAAGTGAATCTGTACCTCAAGGTGGTGGGACGGCGACCCGACGGTTACCACGAACTCATTACCGTCATGCAAGCGCTCACCCTGGCGGATGAGTTGGTCATCAGTCGCCAGGGGCGCGATATTTATTTGGAATGCGATGCCACGGACCTGCCCCGGGATGAAGGCAATCTGGCGGTCAAGGCCGCCAGGGCCTTCCAGCAGGCCATCGGCCGGCGTTTTGGCGTGCATCTGCGGCTGACCAAACGCATACCGGTGGCGGCCGGGTTGGGGGGCGGCAGCAGCGATGCCGCCGGTGTCTTGCGGGGGCTGAACCGCCTCCTGGACACGCCCTTAAACCTGGGGCAATTGACTGCCGTGGCCCGGAAATTAGGAGCGGACGTGCCCTTTTTCCTCTTGGACGGCCCGGCCCTGGGACGGGGAATCGGCGACCGGTTGACTCCCATCACCCTGCCGCGGCTGTGGTATGTCCTGCTCAATCCAGGCTTTGCCGTCTCCACGGCCGCAGTCTATGCCGGTTTGCAGCCGCCTTTCGCGGCGCCGGACCAGACCCAGGTGGAACAGATGCTGCAAGCACATCCTGCCACCTGGCTGCACAACGATCTGGAAGCCGTCACCATGGCACAGCACCCGGAGCTGGCCGCTTATAAGGAAACGCTGCGGCGACTGGGCGCCCGGGGAGTGCTCATGAGCGGCAGCGGGCCGACGCTCTTCGGCATCTTTGCAGATGACGCGGCGGCGATGCAGGCGGCGTCCCGCTTAAGCGCGGATACCGGTCTGTGGACCGCCGCGGTACGAGGGTTACCATAATGGCCTACCGCTGCATGGAAAGTTTCCATACCAAGGCCGGGCAGCGCAACCTCAAGATTTTCTCCGGCAATGCCAACCGCCCTTTGGCCGAGAAGATCTGCGCTTACCTTGACATCCCATTGGGTGAGGCCTTTGTCGGCCGCTTTTCCGACGGCGAAATCATCGTTGAAATCAAAGAAAACGTCCGCGGCCGTGATGTCTATGTGATCCAGCCCACCTGTCGGCCAGTGAATGAAAACCTCATGGAGCTGCTGGTGGTCATGGACGCCTTGAAACGGGCTTCGGCCGGCTGTATCACGGCGGTGATGCCCTATTACGCCTATGCCCGTCAGGACAGCAAGATTGCCCCCCG
>CALGOE010000186.1 GCA_937958145.1 uncultured Desulfobacca sp. | reverse complement strand
TGTAATAGGTGTAGCCCTTCTCGGCCGCCCGGGCCAGCATCCGCTTCAAGACATAGCGGGGGTCGCCGGGATAGGGAGAACCATCCGGCAGCAGAATGTCGCAAAACATCCGGGCCACGGGCTGATCATCGGGCCGCCAGGGCAGGATCTGAAAGGTGGTGGGGTCCGGCTTGGCCACCATGTCGCTTTCCTCGATCCGGGAAAAACCCTCGATGGAGGAGCCGTCAAAGCCCATCCCCTCGGTCATGGCCTCTTCTAACTCAGACGGCCGGATGGAGAAGCTCTTTAATACCCCCAGGATGTCGGTAAACCAGATCTGGATGAAGCTGATCTGCCGGTCCTTTACGGTTTGGAAAACATCTTCGACAGTCTGACAATTCATAAGCACCCTCTCTTTCTGAGAAATATTAATTTTGGAAAATCTTGGCAGGGTATAAGGCAATGATCGTGCCACAATGAAATACTTTGAATTTTACAGGCGATAATGAATTTGTCGACTTTTTTTCTCCCCACAGAGTTGTAAGATTGTCCAGAAATATCAACAATCTTGTCAACCGTCCGGTGTCGGCGCCGTGGCCGACAAAATTGTTCAATGGCCGGGGCGGGTATTGTGGCCGCCATTCCAAGGCCGGCTGATCCTCCCCCTGGACTGCGAGGGGCTTGACTCATCCTGGCTTCTTAAATACATCAATAATCATGCCAAGATAAAATAATAGCAATATCAGGAAGTAATGAGATTATCCTCTTTCTGTAGCATACATAATTGTAAATAAGGTCTGCTGGTATCGACAAATTTGCAGGTTTAGCCGCCCTCGGGGGGAGTGCCGACGCATCCTGGGTAAACGGCTGGCAGAAGCCTTTTTTCACTGCCGGAGGCCTTGTGGTTCAGAGCGGGTGGGCAAGTTACAAATATGTCGCGTTCATACTTTTTCCGGAGGCCGCCACCGGGGCATTGACACCGGACGGGCCCAGGGTTTTGCGCTACGGCTGAAAAAACCTGGCGGCGAGGCCTTGTGCATGATGTTCCGGGGAATTATGATGAAGAGGTGATGTCGGCAATACATTCGCAACGTGGAGGTCAAGGCCTTGGCAACAATTGTGTATGTTATCCTCTTCGTGGCGATCTGGGTGGCTCTCAATGCCTGGATCCTGCCCAAATTGGGCATCCGAACCTGAATGAGTCGGGGCTCCTGCGCCGTGCCGCGCCGGGAGGAACCGACGGAAAAAGACCAAACCGGTTCTTAGGGGGCTGTTGACAGATTGCCTAAAGAAGGGGCCAAGGGTCTCCCCCCTGGCCTAAGTATGGTGCATATTGGCGGCGCCATGGGCTCAACCCGGCGGCCGGTGAGCCGCAACGGGTTTATTGACGTTTCCCCTGGCGCTTGTCCGTTTCGATATAGGCGTAGGCGGAATGGTTGTGGATGGATTCAAAGTTTTCCGAGTCCACCGAAAACCAGGTGAAGTTCTCGTCTTTATCTAATTTCAGGGCGATTTCCCGAACAATATCTTCGACAAAGCGAGGATTGGCATAGGCCCGCTCGGTGACGTATTTCTCATCCTGGCGTTTTAAGAGCGAGTAGACCTCGCAGGAGGCTGAATCTTCAATCAGCCTGATCAGGTCTTCAATCCAGAAGAACTTCTTAAAGCGGACATTGACCCGTACCTCCCCCCTTTGGTTGTGGGCCCCGACGCTGCTGATCTCTTTGGAACAGGGGCAGAGGGTGGTCACCGGCACCTTGACGCAGGCGATGAGGTCGATCTGGCCGTTTTCGTTCAGGGAGCCTTTGATGGTGCAGATGTATTCCATCAAGGCGCTGGCCTTGGAGACCGGGGCCTGTTTTTCGATAAAATACGGAAAGGTCATCTCGATATGAGCGGATTGGGCATGCAGCCGGCGCCGGGTCTCTTCCAGGATCTGGGGAATATTGCGAATACTGATGTGGCGGCGGAATTCGCTGAGGATTTCGATAAACCGGCTCATGTGGGTGCCCTTGTGGCGGTAGGGCAGATTGACATAAACATTGATGCAGGCAATGGTGTGTTGCGTGCCGTTGAATTTGTCCAAGACCACAATGGGATAAGAAATATTTTTCACCCCGACTTTGTCGATATCGATCCGGCGATGGTCCGGGCGGCTTTGGACATCGGCAATGTCGGTTAGAACGGCGGCTGTGGCTTCCCCTTTATGCACACACGGTCTCCTTGTGGAAGTTGCACCGATCCCCGGCAGAGGGGAAGATGGGTGCGGTTCCTGACCCGGGAGGCAATGGCTCCCGGCCGGGCTCTCCTCTTCCAGTTTAGCTGATTTTTTTTGTATTCACAAGTATTCGCTCCTAAAAACCGTCTGCTTCTCGCCCCGGCAGAGTTTCGGCCAGTCGTTGTTCCCCCTTGTGAGGGCAGACCGGGTGGCTACCCACCCATCCACCTCTCCCCTGAGCCATCTTCCCGTTGTCTTTTAGACATACCGAAAGCGTTCTGCCACGGCCCGGGCGTGGAGGGGCAGGCCTTCGGATTCTGCCATGAGGATGACCGCATCTTTGATCGCCCGGAGACCCTCTTTGGTCAGATGTTGAAAGGTCGGTTTTTTCAGAAAATCATCCACCGACAGGCCGGAAAACATTCTGGCCGTCTGACCGGTGGGAAGGACATGGTTGGTGCCGGAGGCATAATCGCCCACAGGCACCGGGGCATAACAGCCCAGGAAGATGGAGCCGGCGTGGCGGATACGCGGCAGGATCGCAAAGGGTTCCCGGGTGATGATCTGCAAATGCTCGGGAGCGTACAGATTGACAAAAGCCAAAGCTTCGTTGAGATCCCGGGCCACCAGGACGGCGGAATGATGGTTGATGGCGTTAATGAGAATTTCCCGGCGGGGCAGGGTGGGCAATTCCTCTTTGATAAAGTCGATTACCTTGTGGGCCAGCGGCTCCCAGGTGGTGACGAGAACTGCGGCGGCATCAGGATCATGTTCCACCTGGGAGAGGAAATCCAGGGCCACCATGCGGGCTTCGGCGGTCTCATCAGCCAAAATCAGGGCTTCGCTGGGCCCCGCCGGATTATCGATGCCCACCTCGCCGAAGACCAGCAGTTTGGCCGCGGTGACGTATTTATTGCCGGGGCCGACGATTTTGTCAACCTTTGGGACCGTGGCGGTGCCAAAGGCCATGGAGGCCACGGCCCAGGGGCCGCCGATCTTAAAGATCCGGTGGGCGCCAGCCAGGTGCGCCGCAGCCAGCGTCGCCTGGTTGGCAGTCATGCCTTGATCCGGAGGAGTACAGGCGATGATTTCACCCACTCCGGCCACCCGGGCCGGAAGTATGGTCATCAAGACGGTGGAGGGATACTTGGCCAGGCCGCCGGGAATATAGCAGCCGACCCGATCCAAGGGCCGTAACACCCGGCCGGCCAGGATGCCGGGTTGGACCTCAATGGCCCACATCTCCCGATCCAACTGGGCCCGATGAAATTTTTCGATGTTGGCGGCTGCCAGCTTCAGGGCCGCCAGAAGCTGGGGGTCCAGGCTCTCGTAGGCCGCGGCAATCTCTTCCGGCTTGGCTTCGAGATCGGCGGCATTGATCTCGGCTTTGAACTGCCTATGATAATCCAAAGTGATGCGGTCGCCGTAGTGGCGGACATCCTGGACGATCTTGCGGATATCATCGAGGACGGCGGATACATCCACCGCAGAACGTTTGATAATGGCGTCGCGACGCTCCGGCGTCAGGCTGCCGATGGCTTCGACCGTTAGTTTCAACATAGTAGACATCCCACTTAAAAGGTTCGCGGCTCAATGTATCACCGGCTGGCGGCAGAACCGGCGGCGGCGCAGACTTAGGCCTTGTTTGCTGATGCCAGGGCTCGAGCCCGCAGGCGATCCCGGCGGGCTTCCACATCACAGACCATAACCACCATATCGGCGTTATTGCCGAATTGGTCCTTGACCAGATCCTCAAAGACCGCCTTGACCCCAAAACCGGCCCTCTTAAAGGCTGTGAGGGCTCCCGGGGAATTGAAATAGATTTCGGAGACGAGCTTTTCCAGGCCGAATTCGCCGGCCAGTTCGGCTAGTTCATTCAACAGCAGGGTTCCCAGACCTCGCCGTTGATATTCGTGGGCCACAACCACCCGCACATTGCCCAGGTGCCGTTTCCAACCCGTGCGCCGCATGTGCAAGGTGGCATCGCCGATGATTTTATCATCCACCTCCGCCAGCAGAGGGAAGACTTTGTAATAATCGATATTATTCACCCAGGTTTCAATGACTTTGGGATCCCGGACATTGTTCCGCAGGAACTGGCGGTCTTCATCGGCCACCCGGCTGAAAAAATCAATGAGCTTGTCCCGATCTTCTCGGACCATGGGGCGGAGAATCACTTTGGTGCCATCTTTCAGTTTGCCCTCTTTCCGAAATCCTTGCATGGTGGTCCTCCCTTGAGAGTGCCGGACTGCATGCCTCGGGGCTAAACGCCCTCGGCCAGACGTTCTGCCAGATACGCAGGCAGGTTGGCGGCCAAGATCTTCCTCTGGGCCGCATCGATGTTGTATGGGACCAGTTTAAATTGCAAGACAAACTCAGAGGTGTCAAAAAGCGCCCAGGACGCCAACGGAATCCGATTCCGGGGCTGGCCGACGCTGCCGGGATTTATCAGATAAAGATTTTCCTGATCCAGGCGGATGGGCTCTTCGGAAATGGGCAGCTGGGCCACCTTGCCCCGGACATCCCGATACCACACCGCCCGCCGATGGGTGTGGCCGAAGAAGCAGACGGTGGCCGGGCTAAAATCCCGGCGCAGCATATTCAAGACGTGTTTCCCCTGAAAATGAAAGGAAATATAGGCGTCGGGACTGAGGGGGTTGCCATGGCAGACCAGAAAGCGATCCTGAATAATCCGGTTCAGAGGAAGCTGCTGCAAAAAAAGCCGGTGCGCCGGGGTCAGTTGTTGCTCGGACCAGATGACCGCCTGATAGGCCAGGATATTAAAATCCTCGGCCAGATTAGGATCCAGAACCGCCCGGTCATGATTGCCGGCCACGCACATGATCTGGCGTTCGAGAATGAGATCGATGCATTCCCGGGGGTTGGCATTGTATCCCACCAGATCGCCCAGGTGCACAATGAGGTCCACGCCCTCCCGGGTCAAAGCCTGGAGAACGGCCTCCAAAGCCTCCAGATTGGCGTGAACATCTGAAATGAGGGCCAGCTTCATGCCGCCGGTCGTCGGCCTCCCCGGGATCGCAATACGGTAACAGTAAAGAATTTTATTATACCAAGGGGCTGAGAGGATGCCAAGGGAAAGGTCGCATGCCGGGGGCGCCTTGACATTTTCCTTATCATTGATAAACTATTACGATTATTTAAAATATAGACTTATTATGGCAAATTCTCAAGTAGTCGAATTTTTTGAGGATCGGAAGATCTACTGCGCTTTTGTGGGGGATGATCGGGGTGACCGCCTACACGTCATCACCGAATTGAATCGGGAATTGAATCTCCCCCGGAAGCGCCTCATTCATGTCACCCCCTGGGCGGGCGGCCTGAATCTCTCGCGGCTGGAGTTGGTGGAACACCTCAAGGCCATCGGACAGCGTCGGGAATCCTTAAAGCGGGAGATCAATCTGCAGGAAATCTGGGAGCTGTTAGTCAATGAAGGCGAGGGTTTTCCCTTAACGGAGCTGGCCCGCTCCTGGTTTGGCGACTCAGTAACGGCTGATCAGAGCGCGGCCCTGGGACGGGCTTTATTCGAAGATCGCTTCTATTTTAAGTATAAAGGCAGTCTCTGGCAGCCGCACCCGCCGGAGGTCGTGGAGCACCTCAAAGAGCAGTACCAGCGGGAGCTGGCCCGGCGCCAGGAACGCCAGGCCGCGGCGGCGTGGCTGCAGGCAGCGTGGGAAGGCCGGGATATCGCCGATCCGGCCTGGCGGCAGAAATTAATTGAAATATTAAGGGATATGGCCGTGTTCGGCGCTGCCGGCCAGCACCATGAACTGGGTAAAGAGTATCTGGAGGAAGCCAAGTTAAACAAACCCGACGCGCCTTTTAAGTTGCTCTTGAAGATGGGGGTTTTTTCTGCTGATGAGAACTTGGACCTTTATCGTTATGAGGCGCCCCAGGAGTTTTCGCCCGAGGTCCAGGAAGCGGCAGGTCGCCTCAGTGTGGCCCCCCTGCAGGCCGATCCCCTGGCCGCCTTCCGCCTGGACCTGACCGCGCTGGATACCTTTACCATTGATGGCGAGCGGACCCGGGATTTTGACGATGCCCTCAGTCTGGAGCAGATCGACAACAGCTGGCGGCTGGGCATTCATATCACCGATGTTGCCACCCATCTAAAGCCGGGTGAGCTGTTGGATCAGGCCGCCTTGGAGCGGGGCACCTCCCTGTACCTGCCCGAGCGGCGCATCCCCATGCTGCCCGAAACCCTTTCCGAGAATGCCTTCAGCCTGTTGGCCCAGGAACCGCGGTTGGCCCTTAGTTTTTTGGTCGACCTCACGCCCGCAGGGGAGATAATCGACTATCGGCTGGCCCCCAGCATCATTCGCGTGCATCAACGCCTGACCTATTACGAGGTGGACCTGCGCATCAGACAGGAACAGAGGTGGGCGGCCCTGCATCAACTGGCGCTGCACCTGCGGGAGCGGCGACTGCGGCATGGCGGTGTCCA
>CALGOE010000185.1 GCA_937958145.1 uncultured Desulfobacca sp. | reverse complement strand
GGGTCAAAAGGGACTGCAGGCTCAGAATGTGGTAAAGATTGGGTAAACCGGACTAGACAGGGGCGGCTGGTGGCCACGGCCACGGGCCGCCCCCCAGGATCAAACCACCGCACCAGGCAGCGTCATTTCCAGCAATATCTTTGGCCCCTCAAAAAATTTCCGTCAGCTTTTCCTCATACCAGCCATTAAACTCGCACCGGGCTTCAGGGTGGCCGGCAGTCGCGCCCGATCGCCCCGGCGGCGAAGATGCCGCCGCAGTCATCTTTTTCATCTTTCCTTGGCCAGCGAAATAATCTCCATGCGGTTGTTGGTTTCGGGATGGCGGCGGGAGGGGCCCTCGGTGAGGATGGCCAGATCGCCGCTCAAGCCGAGGGTTTTGAGCCAGCGGCGGATAAAATCCTGCCAATTCGCCGGGTGGTCGGATTCATAGACCGGGAAGACGCCATAGCTGAACTGCAGGGTCTGGCAGGTGGCGGGTTCGGAGCTGATGGCCACGATCCATTGCTTGGGATGAAAACGGGAGATGCTGCGGGCCGTGGCGCCGCTGCGGGTGGGCACGAAGATGGCGGCCGGGTCAACCTTTTCCAAGATAGCCCCGACGCTGCTGGCGATGAGGTCGGCCGGGCGCAGGGGGTGGACCTGCTCGCAGGGATTGAGGATTTCCTGGACCCGATATTTGGAGCGGTGCGGTTCAATGGCCGTGGCAATTTTTCCCAGCATGGTTACCGCCTCCACCGGGAAACGGCCCACCGCCGATTCCCCGGACAGCATGACGCAGTCGGTGCCGTCCAGAATAGCGTTGGCCACGTCGGTGGCCTCGGCCCGCGTCGGTCGGCGGCTGGCCGTCATGGACTCCAGCATCTGGGTGGCGGTTATCACCGGTTTTCCCAGCATGTTGGCCCGACGGGTGAGCTGTTTCTGCACCACCGGCACCTGTTCAATGGGCACCTCCACTCCCAGATCTCCCCGGGCGATCATAATGCCGTCGGCAGCCTGGAAAATTTCCTCCAGGTTGGCGAGGGCCCGACTCCGTTCGATCTTGGCGATGACAAAGGGGTTGTAGCCCAGATCGGCGGCGGCCCGACGCAGGGCCAGAATATCCGCGGCCGATTCCACAAACGACTGACTCACTGCATCCACGCCGCTGGCCAGGGCGACCTGCAAACACTCGTAGTCGTGTGCGGTAAAGGCGCTGATGCCCAGATCGACGCCGGGAAGATTCAGCCCTTTTTTGGCGCGCAGGAGGCCTCCGACCACGATCCGACAATGGACCTCTGGCCCCTGCACCTGGATGACCTCCAGTTCCACGAAGCCATCGTTGATATAAATCTTGTCTCCGGGGTGGACGACGCGGGGCAGCGGCTCAAAGGGGACGCTCAAACGGCTCTGGTCACCCAGAACATCGGCGGTGGTCAGGATGATGTGGCCGCCTGACGGCAGCTCCAGGGTTTCGGTCACCAATTGGCCGATGCGGATTTTTGGTCCCGGCAGGTCAGCCAGAATGGCCAGACGTTTGCCGGTGAGCTCCGCGGCCCGACGCAAATCGGCGATCACTTGGGTGTGGGCGGCAAAATCACCATGAGAAAAATTGATTCTGGCCACATTCATACCGGCCAGGAGCAGGCGTTGCATCATTTCCAAAGAGTCCGAGGCCGGACCGATGGTGCAGACGATTTTGGTTTTGTAGTTCGGCAGTTTCATCATTACTCCCTGGGGGCTGGCAAGGCCATGGCTGGCCGGAGAAGATTGATCAATATCCGGTTTGAAGAAGTTCTCTTGGCGATATATAGCATACGACCGGGACCGGGTCAAACCCGGCGGATGCTCAAGCCGTGGGCTGCCGGGGACCTGGCGACGATCCTCGCAAAGAATACCTCCCCGGGATGAGAAGCCCATGATAAAATACCTCCAGGAGGTTTCTGGTTTCGTTGGGGGAGGTTCGCAGGCCCACAAGACGAACTGACGGCAGGTTATTGAGAAAACGGCAAACTGGCCAATGTTTTTTAATCATAATGGTCTGATTGCGCACAGGGTTGCGGCGGTTTAGCACTCAGGTTCGGGGTCAGGGCAGCGACCCTTATCGACTCCCAGGAGAATCCCATGGATGTGCAGGATTTTTTCGCCAGTCACTACGGGTTGGAACATCATGGCATTCATAACGTCAATTTTGTTTATTGGAATCTCTCGACGCCGCTGCTCTATGAGGAAATCATCCGCCGTCGGGAAGGCCGGTTGGCCCATTTGGGACCCCTGGTGGTGCGGACCGGTGAACACACCGGCCGGGCCCCCAACGACAAATACATCGTCCGGGAACCTTCCAGCGAGGACAAGGTTTGGTGGGGGCCGGTGAACCAGGCCATGACGCCGGAGCAGTTCGCCGGCCTGTACCATCGCCTGCTTTCCTACCTGGAGGGGAAGGATTTATTTGTCCAGGATTGTTTTGCCGGGGCTGACCGCCAATATCGCGTTCCCATCCGCGTGGTCAGCGAGACCGCCTGGCACGCCCTTTTTGCCCGCAATATGTTCAAACAGGCCACGACGGCCGAGTTGTCCCGCCATGTGCCGGAATTTACCGTCATCAATGTTCCCAACTTTCATGCCAAACCCGAGGTGGACCGGACCCGTTCCGTGGTCTGTGTGGTTATTCATTTCGGCCAGAAGCTCATCCTGGTCTGCGGCACCCATTATGCCGGCGAGATCAAAAAATCCATCTTCACGGTGATGAATTATCTCCTGCCGCAAAAAAACGTTCTGTCCATGCACTGTGCCGCCAATGTGGGACCCCGGGGGGATACCGCCATCTTTTTCGGTCTTTCCGGGACCGGCAAGACCTCCCTCTCGGCCGATCCCGCCCGGACCCTCATCGGCGATGATGAGCATGGGTGGAGCGAGCAGGGTATTTTTAATATTGAAGGCGGCTGTTATGCCAAGGTCATCCGTCTGGATCCGAAGGCGGAACCTGATATCTACCAGACCACCCGACGGTTTGGCACGATTCTGGAAAACGTCGGGTTCGACACCAGGACGGGGCGCATTGACTTGAATGATGATTCCCTGACTGAAAACACCCGGGCTTCGTATCCCATCAGCCATATTGCCAATGCCAGCCGAGAAGGGTTGTGCGGTCATCCTGAGAATATCATCTTCCTGACCTGCGATGCCTTCGGCGTCCTGCCGCCGGTGGCCAAACTGACCCCGGAGCAGGCGGTCTATCACTTCCTGTCGGGTTACACCGCCAAGGTTGCGGGCACTGAAAAAGGTATCGTTGAACCCACGGTGACCTTCAGCACCTGCTTCGGAGCGCCTTTCATGGCGCTGCCGCCCCGGATCTATGCCCAGTTACTGCAGGATAAAATTGCCCGGCACGAGGTCAACGTCTGGCTGATCAATACCGGCTGGACGGGTGGACCCTACGGCGTCGGTCAGCGGATCAACATTGCCCATACCCGGGCCATTGTCCACGCTGCTTTAGGGGGAGCCTTAAAGGGGGTGCCCGTGGTAACGGAGCCGTTTTTCGGCTTGCATGTCCCCACTGCCTGCCCGGAGGTGCCAACGGCGTTGTTGGACCCGCGCCAGACCTGGTCCGACCAAGCGGCCTATGATCACCAGGCCCGGAAATTGGCCGCCATGTTCCGGGAAAACTTCCGGGCATTTGCCGACTCGGTGTCAGAGGCGGTTCTGGCTGCTGGTCCGCGGGAATTGTAGGGAGAGGAGAACAAAACTGATGATTGCCAATGACGGTAAAACCCCTTTGACCGAACAGCAGGCCCGGGCCCTGGCGCATTGGTGGGGTGGGCGTTATGAACAGAGTATCGATGTCAAGGAGGTGCCGACCGTTTGCCACGGCGTGCGCCTGACCACCGGGCGGGTTGATATGGGCCGGGAAAAGGCCGGAGGTTGTCGTTGGATCTGTTCTCTGGAAGAGGCTTGGGAGATAGAAAAGCAACGGGGGTTCCAAGAGGCCTGCTCCCCGGATTGGGTGGGCTGATAAGTTCATTCGCCGCTCCGGAGGATCGGCCCCTTTAATCCAGCCCCTGGGCGATGCCCCCGCCCAGGGGTTTTTGTTTGCCATCCTGAACATCCTGTTCAGAGATTGAAACAGCCGGGGAGTACATCCTGGCCTTTCCTACCGGGCGAAACCACCAGGAATCCCGAACTGAACAGCTTCCTATACCCCCTGCCACCGGAGCCTTGATCCCGCCGGACGGTTCGTCAAGATGACAGGCGGAGAGTGTCGATAGGTCTATCTTATTAAATAATCTAATAATTTTTACTAAAGCTACCGTGGTCTGCGCCAGTTTCGGGCGACAGCAGGGTGATGAAAAGATGCCCATTGAACGGGTACGGTTGGCTCTGGCATGAAGATTGAAAGGGATAGGAAGAAAAGATCCCGAAAAGCGGGTTGGGTCTGCGAGAGAGAGAAGTTTACGAAAGTGTGGTGGTAAAACCATGAGGTTAGAAACGAGTTCCCCTCTTTTCCGCTACGCGATGATCACAGCAGTGCTCCTGGGTCTGGCGGTGGGTTGGTTTGTTCAGGATTTTGTGGCAAGTCCCTCCGGCTCGGTGGCCGAGGTCCCCACCGTCGTGGCGGCGTGTCAAATTCCGGCGGGAACGGTCCTGAGTCCGGAAACCGTGCGGGTAATCATGTTGCCGGCGGCATCTGTTCCCCCCAAATCGGCCCGCTCAATCCACGAGGTGCTGGGGCGTCTGACCAAATTTACTCTCATGCCGGGTGAGCCCATCCTTATGCCCAGGCTTGTTCCAGGAGAGCAAAAAGCGCAAAAAATCAGGCTGCCGGTTGTCTCTGCCCTTGGTGATTACGTTGTTACGTGGTATGCCGATCTGTGCTACCTAAAGCAGAGATTCATGACAGGTCTGGCCGGGAAAAACATCCTTTAAGGGAGGTTTTGCCCTGATTGAGAAGGGCAGAGAGGGGGCTCTTAGGCCAAGCCCACGTTGTGTGTCGGGCCAGGGTTGCCTTGTAACCCTCTGGGGCCCTAATTGCCGTTTGCTTTGAGCTCCTCGGACCCAATGACAAAAGCTTGTAACCCAATGCCCCTTGAGAAATCAGCCGGAGTCAGGTAGGATAGACAAGGAGGGTTTCCTAAAGCCCCGGGAAGCAGCAGGAACCCTCATGAAATGCAAGCGACATCCTCCCAGAGATAAGGATAGCGGCCTCATGGCAACATGGCTGGTTACAGGCGGCGCCGGCTTTATTGGCTCCAATTTCGTCTTGCAGCAGCGGCAGGCACAAGCGGCCCGCATTATCAATCTGGACAAACTCACCTATGCCGGCAACCTCAACAATCTGGCTGAACTGCGCCATGACCCCGACCATATCTTTCAGCAGGGTGATATTGGCGATCGGGAGTTGGTGGCCCGTCTCTTGGCCGACTACCAACCCGATGCCGTCATTCACTTTGCCGCTGAATCGCATGTGGATCGATCCATCCACCGTCCCGAGACCTTTATTGAAACGAATGTGGTGGGGACGTTCCGCCTGTTGGAGGCGGTAAGAGGGTATTGGGCCGGTCTGGAGCCGGCCAAAAGGGCAGCTTTTCGTTTTCTGCACATTTCCACCGATGAAGTCTATGGCTCCTTGGGGCCCGAAGATCCGGCTTTTACCGAGACTACCCCCTACGCTCCCAACAGCCCTTACGCGGCGTCCAAGGCGGCGGCGGATCATTTGGTGCGGGCCTACCACGAGACTTACGGCCTGCCCATTTTGATCACCAATTGTTCCAATAACTATGGGCCGTTGCAATTTCCCGAAAAGTTCATTCCCTTAATGATTTTAAACGGTTTGCAGGGGAAAAAATTGCCCGTTTATGGCGACGGGCAGAATATCCGGGACTGGCTGTATGTGACCGATCACTGTGAGGCCCTGGGGCTGGTATTGGCAAAGGGCACCGTGGGTGCATCCTATAATATCGGCGGCCGCTGTGAGCTGACAAATCTGGAAGTAGTGAACCATATCTGCCGTCTCCTGGATGAGCTTTTTCCCACTGCGGCCTCTGCCCCCCACAGCGGTCTGATTAGCTTTGTGCCCGACCGCCCGGGGCATGATCGTCGCTATGCCATGAATATCAGCAAGATCGAACGGGAGTTGGGTTGGACCCCCAAGGAATCCTTTGCCAGCGGCTTGGCCAAAACGGTGCGTTGGTATGTCGACCATCCCCAGTGGGTGGAGGCGGTTACCAGCGGTGCTTATCGACAATGGTTGCAGACTCACTACGGTTTCGGTTCTTAGAGGCTGTGGCCAAACCCTGCGGGCGGCGCTAAGTTTATTCTGCATGCGGCGAAGAAATTTATCCTTCAGCAAGACAGAGAGCAGCGGCTTGGTTTGGGATGGCAGAAGAGGTTTAGCAACAGGTGAGAGCATGGTACTAGGGGAGATATGAATCTATGAAAGTCCTGCCGACGGCGCTGCCGGAGGTTCTCCTGATCGAACCACGCTTATTTCCTGACCGGCGCGGCTATTTCCTCGAAACCTATCAGGTCCAGCGCTATGCCGCCCACGGCATTGCCGGGCCGTTCGTCCAGGATAATCTGTCATTTTCCCGGCAAGGGGTCGTGCGCGGCCTGCATTATCAACTGCGGCAGCCTCAGGGTAAACTGGTCACGGTCCTGCAGGGCGAGATTATGGATGTTGTCGTGGATATCCGTTGGGATTCGCCGACGTTTGGCAAGTGGACCCAGACCACCCTCGCGGCGGCGGATCATCGCCAACTTTATGTGCCGCCGGGTTACGCTCACGGTTTTGCCGTGCTCAGTGAGACGGCGATGGTTCTCTACAAAGTGACGGATTTCTATCTGCCCGGCGATGAGTACGGCGTTCTGTGGAATGACCCAGATTTGGGTATACCCTGGCCTTTGACCAGCGCCATTCTCTCGGAAAAAGACGCAGCCCTGCCGGCTTTGAAAGACATTTCCAGGGAGTTATTGCCAGTTATGACCTTTAGTTAGTGTCTATCCGGAAACATTATCTTGACCATGGTAATTAAAAGTGGGCGAGAAAATTTTCATTGTAGTGGCGGGTCTGAGACCCGCCCCTACAGGGCCTCACCACATTTTGAGGCCTTTCCGGATGAAAACTAGTGAGGCGCCGATGGCTGAAGGATGTTGCCATATTCGGCCATCTGGCTGGCCCTGTGGCCGGGTGTGGCCGCCTCGGGGCCCGGCTGATGGAAATGGACTGCCACCATGAGAATCATGCTCATCGGCAAGAATGGACTGTTGGGGAGTGATTGCCAGGAGGTTTTCCAACAGAACTATGATCTGGTGGCGTTGGACCTTGACGAGCTGGATATTACGGATGAGCAGCAGGTGGCGGCCATGGTGCGGCACCACCGGCCGCAGGTGGTCTTGAACTGTGCTGCTTTTACGAAGGTCGATGCCTGTGAACAGGAACGGGAGTTGGCCTATCGGGTCAATGTTGCCGGCGTGCGCCATCTGGCGGCCAGCCTGGCCAAGCACGGCGGCCTGCTGGTGCACATCTCCACGGATTATGTCTTTGACGGCAGCAGGCCGGTTCCGCAGCCGTATAGGGAGGACGATGCGGTGGGCCCGCTGTCCTATTATGGCCAGACCAAGCTGGCGGCTGAATTGGCCATCCGAGAGCTGACCAGGGATTATATTATTGTTCGCACGTCCTGGCTTTATGGCCGTTGGGGGCAAAATTTTCTGAAAACCATGCTGCGTTTGGCGCTCACCAAACCACTGCCCCAGATCCGCGTCGTCAACGACCAGTTCGGCTCCCCAACCTGGTCCTACCGGCTGGCCCAACAACTGGCGGTCATCATTGCGGCGGGGGGGCGAGGGATCTACCATGCTTCGGCGTCGGGGTATACGACCTGGTTTGAGCTGGCCCGAACTTTTTTTCAACTCCTGGGCCTTGACGTCCTGGTAACCCCATGTAGTTCTGCGGAGTATCGGACCCCGGCCCGTCGGCCCCAGAATTCCATCCTGGAGAATTACCGCCTCCAGATCGCCGGCCTGGATCGCATGCGTCCTTGGCGGGACGATCTCATTGAGTTTGTGAGCCTTTTTCGGGAAGCTCTCTGGCAAGAGGTGAGCCAAGACCTCGGCTGATGAGCCTGAATTCAGCGGCATTCCAGCAAAGTTTCCGGTAATCAGCTCCGGCGATCTAAAACAGAAGGGAGAGGATTTCCTCTACTTTTACTGCCAGCAGAGCGTGGTCGGCCCGGGTCTCCACATTTAAACGCAGCACCGGCTCGGTATTGGAGGGGCGAAGGTTGAAACGCCAGCGCTGGAATTCCAGACTCAGGCCGTCGGTACGATCCACGGCGAGGGCTTGAGCCAGGTAAAAAGCTTCCACCCGGGCCAAAGCGGCTGGGGGATCTGGGACGGCTCGATTGATTTCACCGCTCACCGGATAGCGGGCTTGACGTTCAGCCACCAGGGCGGATAAAGGCCGGCCGGAGCGACAAATGATCTCCACCACCAGGAGCCAGGGAATCATACCGCTGTCACAAAAAGCAAAATCCCGAAAATAATGGTGGCCGGACATCTCCCCACCGTAGAGAGCGTTTTCCTGGCGCATGCGCTCTTTGAT
>CALGOE010000184.1 GCA_937958145.1 uncultured Desulfobacca sp. | reverse complement strand
TTTTTTGCTTCTGAGGAGAGACCTTCTTATCTGTTCAGCCTCGAGAAAGGGGAACCATTCATGTTTCCAGGAATGGGAAGCAATTTCGTGCCCCTCCGCAAAAATCCGTCTGATCAGGTCGGGAACATGGTAGGGGAAAGGCCCTGGTTCGGCCGCAATTCCCACACAGGCAAAGGTCATTTGCATGCCCCGCTCGGCCGCTATCTGCAGAATAAATTAAACATTCCGTAGTTCCCGTAAAATCGGTTCCTGGCGAAAATTATAGGGATAGGTAGCATTAATCTGTCCGATCCCTGTATCAAAATCCCAAATAAGCATTAAAACCGGAGCTGTCATTATCTTCGCTTGATCTACCAGTAGCTCTCCATCCACCCCGCCAACGTCAGCAGCATGCAGACGGCATAGCCCCGCCCACTTTTAAGCGGCGCCTGGTAAAATTCCTGTAAGAGTGTGTCAATCTCAGCCGGAGGGACCAAATCATGGATTTTTGCCCCCGGCCGCAGCAGCCAGTGTGCCAAACCCTGTCGGCCGCCGGGGTTCAGAAACTGCACTTCCCAATTACGCTCCAGCACCTGCTGGCGAGAAAGTAAGCGCCAGGCCTTTTTCAGGGCCCGTTTGGGCACCTGCCAGGTGTGAAAATGCTGATAGCGGTACAGGTTGGTGTCATAGACCTGCCATTTTATGCTGGCCAGATCCGGAGCAAACTGCTTCAAATAATCGATCTGTAAGCGCCGCCCCGCCACAAACTCAGAGGGAACGGTGCAGAAAAAATCGGCGATCCGGTTGTCATAAAAAGGCAAACGGGGGAAAGCTGCGGCCTGAAACATGCGCAGGCTGGCCTCGGTCCAGCGGTAGGACCATTGGTCGGTCTTGAAGGCCTTGATCCGGAAATCGGCCTCCTCGAGGTGGGCAAAGGCCGCCATTTCCTGGCTGACCATTTCTGTCAGGGCCGCCTTTATGTCCACATTCTTTAGATGCGGCCGGCAAAGGTGCTCCAGGAGCCACTCATGCCCACCCTTGGCCATCTTCTTGAAAGCATAGCCAATTAATTCGGACTCACTCAGCGGCAAGTGCTTTCCCACCAACCCCATGTCGTCCAGCCAGACATCGCCCCAATGGGCCGCCATGACAAAGTCGGCCTGCTGCCGGAGTTCGTCCCCTACAGCAGCTTGACGGCATTGCGTCACATCCTGAAACCCCTCGACGCTGGCCAAAACCTGCTCCAACCGATCAAAAAGATAAGGTTTAATGGTAAACGCCGTAAACGGCAGCCGCCGGGCTGCGGCCACCTGCCGGGCAATACTGGTCTCCACCGAGGCATCGTCGTAGCCATAGGAGTAGGCCCAAAAACGGGGCTCAGGCGGGTTGACGTCGTCGGGACGGGTAATAGCCGCCACCGTGCTGCGGGAGTCCAGGCCGCCGGAGATGGGCAGGGCCAGGCGCCCTTCCCGGGTGTTGTCGGCCATGACCTCGGTAAAAATCCTTCCAAACTCCGCCACGGTGTCCTCATAGGACCGCTGCCGGTCGGGGTGATGCTGCCAACGCCAATACCGCTGCTGGCTCACGAGCTTCCCTGAGGCCTCGAAGACGGAGTGGGTCGCCGGCCGCAGGATGCGGACATCCTCGAAATAAGTCCGGTCCTGGGGAAAGAAGCCGAAGGTGCAAAATCCGGCCAGGCCCAGCCAGTCCAGCTGGCGCCGGGAGGCCGCCGCGGCCACCGCCGGGAAAAAGGTGCCGATGGCGCCGCGTCGGCCGTCGCTGGCAGCATAAACATGCTGGGTGCCGAAACGGTTGGTCAGGACATGCCACTGGCCGGTTTGGGTATGGTGCAGGATGGCAAAGAAATTGCCGGAGCACTGCGGCAGTGCCGCAACCAGGCCGACCAGATCTTCATCTGGACTGACTTCGACCTCTGCCATGAGCGGACCGGCCACCATCTCCCCTAATATCCAGGCCTGCCAGTCGGAGCCCGTTATGGCGCGGTACGGGATCCCGTGCCAACTGGGGCTGGCGGGTTGGAGCCAAAGGTTCGCCTCCTGATGATTAAAAACTCGGGCCCATTGGTTCGACCCCGACCGCCCCGGAAAAGTCTGCTCAGAGACCTGAAAGGTGAGGAGCACATCGCCAATCCAGGAGGTTCCGCTCATCGACCCAGAATCTCCTCATAGACCGCAACGTGCGCCGCCACCTCGTGGTCGATGGTAAATCGGTCCAAAATCCGCCGCCGGGCGCCTTCCCCCAGGGAACGGCGCATATCCGGAGAGTCAATCAACGTCTGCATCGCTGCCGCCAAAGCTTCAGGGTTTTCTGGCGGCACCAGAATTCCACTTTTGCCGTTTTCGATGACATCCCGGGACCCGGGGATGTCTGTGGCAATGCAGGCCTTGCCGCAGGCCATGGCCTCCAGCAGGGCTACGGGGCAGCCTTCCATACGGCCTCTACCCCAAGTGGGCAATACAAAGAGGTCGATTTCAGCCAAAAACGCCGGAACTTCTTTGATGCCGCCGATAAAATGTACCCTTTCCTGCAATCCCAAAGAGGCCGCCAGTTCATGCAAGGAGGCAACGTATTCCTGGTCCAAAGGCTTACCGGCGATCAGGAGATGCACTGTAGGTTGGTTGACAAGGGCGTGCAAAAGGACGGGGTGCCCCTTCACCGCTACGAGGTGAGAAACGGTCCCAACAACGATGGTTTTGTCGGAGATAGAGAGGCGTTTCCGAAATTGCAATGCTGGCGTCACTCCAGGGCGGAATTTGGTAATGTCGACCCCCCGGGGAACCAGAGTAACTTTATGGGAAAACTTGG